>JBAUGH010000497.1:0-1664 GCA_049679565.1 Acidobacteriaceae bacterium | reverse complement strand
GACGAAGGACGGGGGGCAGACCTGGCAGCAGATAAGCCCGGACCTGACGCTCAACGATCCCTCGATGCATGGCGACTCGGGCGGACTGACGGTGGATAACCTGAGCGTCGAGTATGCGGGCGTGGTGTATGCGATTGCCGAATCCTCGGTGGAGAAGGGGCAGATCTGGGCGGGCACGAACGACGGCCAGGTACAGATGACGCGCGACGACGGCGCGCACTGGACGAATCTGACGGCCAACATTCCCGGACTGCCGGCGAAGATGACGGTGGACAGCATCGAACCGTCGAAGTACGCGGCCGGGACGTGCTACGTGGCGTTCGACGGGCACCAGGTGGATATCTTCGATCCCTACCTTTATAAGACGACCGATTATGGGAAGACGTGGACGAAGATCACCGATGGGATACCTTCGTCGCCGCTGAGCTATACGCACGTGGTGCGGGAGGATCCGGTGCGGCGCGGGCTGCTGTATGCCGGCACGGAGAACGGGCTGTATGTGTCGATGGACGACGGCGCGCACTGGGAGTCCTTCCAGCTGAACCTGCCGCACGCCCCGGTGTACTGGCTGGTGGTGCAGCCGACGTTCGACGATCTGGTGATCGGGACGTATGGGCGCGGCTTCTGGATCCTCGACGACGTCTCGCCGCTGCAGAAGATGAAGCCGGAGGCGGAGCGGGCGGACGTGGAGTTGTTCCCGGTGCGGCATGCGTACCGGCTGCGGGCGGCTGCGCGGCGGGAACTGGCGGGGCAGAGCGTGTCGGTAGGCGAGGATCCGCCGCCGGGGGTGCCGATCAACTATCTGCTGAAGACGCAGAGCAAAGACGTGAAGCTGGCCGTCTATGACAGGGCGGGCAAGGAAGTGGAGCATCTGCGCGCCACCGGCAAGCCGGGCGTGAACCGGGTGTGGTGGGATCTGCGCTACGACCGGCCGGTAAACGTGGCGTTGCGGACGACGCCGCCGGGGAATCCGCACATCTGGGAGGAGAAGCGCTTTGCGGGGAAGGTGACGCGTCCCATCTTCTATTACGGGGTCGGGGGACGGGGCAACGCCGCGCCGCTGGTGCCGCCGGGGACTTACACGGTGAAGCTGACGGTGGAGGGCAAGACGGAGAGCCAGCCAGTCGTGGTCATCAAGGACCCGAACACGCCGGCAACGGTGGAGGATGCGATTGTTTCTTCGGCGCTGTCGTACCGGATCTACCTGGACACGAACCGGTCGGCGGAGCTGATCAACCAGATCGAGTGGAGCCGCAAGCAGCTGGAGGATACGCGGCGGCTGCTGGTGGCCAGGGGCGCGGCGAAGGACCTGATCGACGCGACCGATGGGCTGAACCAGAAGTACCTGGAGCAGGAGGACCAGCTGCTGCATCCGACCATCGCGGAGGGGGACGAGAAGTCGTTCCGCGGGCCGCTGGGGCTGTATCTGAAGTTCGTCTGGCTGCAGGCGGAGGTGGGAACGGGAGCGGCGGACGTGGCCGGCAACTCGGACTGGCCGCCGACGGAGCCGGAGAAGCAGGTGTTCGCCGAGCTGGATGGGCAGTTGCGGCAGGTCGATGCGGCGGTGAAGGAGATCGACGGGAAGGGCCTGGAGGACTACAACGGCCTGCTGGAGAAGGGCCACATCGGGCGCATCGCGGTGGTGCCGAACGGGGGGGCGGCCG
>JBAUGH010000496.1:0-14958 GCA_049679565.1 Acidobacteriaceae bacterium | reverse complement strand
TCCCTCCGCCTTCGTGCAAGGTCGAAGCGGCGTACGCGCTCGAAACTCCATCGCTGAAGGCACTCCTTGAAGCATCTCCTCCGCATCCTGTCCTCTGCTGCTCTCGCTCTTCCGATTTTCGCTTCCCCCGCGTTTGCCGCCGTCGCCGTGTCCTCGCCGGCCAACGACGCCACCGTCGCTTCTCCCGCGCAGTTTGTCGCCACCGCGACCTCGCCCACCTGCAGCACCGGCGTCGCCTCCATGGGCCTCTACGTCAACAATCAGCTGGAGTACGTGGTGAACGGCGCCAGCCTCGACACCTCGCTCACCCTCAACCCCGGCACCTACTACGTCGTTGTCGAGGAGTGGGATAACTGCGGCGGAGCCACCACCACGCCCCTCAACCTCACCGTCGCGCAGAGCAGTCCGAGCGGCGTCACTGTCTCCTCACCGTCCAACGGGAGCACGGTCACCTCGCCCGTCCATTACGTCGCCAGCGCCACCAGCTCCTGCGCTTCGGGCGTCTCGGCCATGGGCATCTACGTGGACAATCAGCTGGAGTACACGGTGAGCGGCAGCAGCCTGAACACCACTCTCAGCCTCAGCCCCGGCGCCTATAACACGGTGGTTCAGGAGTGGGATAACTGCGGCAAAGCCGCAACCACGGCGGTCAACCTCACGGTCACCGGTTCCTCCGGCACGCCCGGCGTTTCCGTCTCCTCGCCGGCGAACGGAAGCAGCGTGACCTCGCCGGTCCACTACGTCGCGACGGCGACCACCAGCTGCGCCCAGGGCGTCGCTTCGATGGGCATCTACGTTAACAATCAGCTGGAGTATGTAGTCAACGGCGACAGCCTCAATACCGAGCTGCCTCTGAATCCCGGCACGTACTCGACCGTCGTCCAGGAGTGGGATAACTGCGGCAAGGCCTCCACCACGCCGATCAATCTCACCGTTAGCGGCTCGTCCTTCACGCCGGGCACGGCCAGCGTCACCACCTGGCACTATGACGCGAATCGCAGCGGCAACAATCCCGACGAAACCTCGCTGACCCCGTCCAACGTCAATTCCCAAAGCTTCGGCAAGCTCTTCTCCTATCTCGTCGATGGCTACGTCTACGGCGAGCCGCTGCTGGTGTCGAACCTGACCATTAACGGGGCGAAGCACAACGTCGTCTACGCTGCCACCGAGAACGACAGCGTTTACGCCTTCGACGCCGATAACTATGGCAGCGGCGCCCCGCTATGGAAAACGTCTCTGCTCAAGTCCGGAGAAACGCCGGTCACCGGGGGAGTTATCCAGCCGGTGGAAGGCGTCACCTCCACGCCGGTGATCGATCCCTCTACCAACACGCTTTACGTGGTGTCCGTGCAGCAGGCGGGCAGCAACCCGCCGTTCTTCCGGCTGAGCGCGCTCGACATCACGACCGGGGCGGAGAAATTCGGCGGGCCGATCACGATCCAGGCGTCGGTGCCGGGCAGCAACGAGGACTCGGTGAACGGCGTTGTTCCTCTCACCACAGCGTGCATCCAGCGCTCGGCTCTGCTGCTCGCGAACGGCAATGTGTATATGGGCTTTGGCGGCTGCCACAGCGGATGGCTGCTGGCGTACAGCGCATCCTCGCTCGCCCAGGTGGGAGTGTGGAACGCCAGTCCTAACCTCAATGGCGAAGGCACGTACGCCAGCGCCGGCGGCGTGTGGATGGGCAGCGGAGGCCCGGTCGCCGACAGCTCGGGCAACATCTACATAACGACCGGCAACGGTCCGTGGGACGGCCAGACCGCCTACGGCGACTCGATCCTCAAATTCACCCCCACACTCAAGCTCGAGGACTACTTCACGCCCGAGGACAACGCGTTCATGAACTGCAGCGATGCAGACCTCGCCGCAGGCGGCCTGCTTCTCATCCCGGGAACCGGCCAACTAGTCGCGGGGGGAAAGACCGGCAAGCTTTATCTCGTCAACTCGGCCAACATGGGCCACGAACAGGCCAACGATGCGGGCGCCACCCAGACGCTGTGGTTCGAGTCGGACCTGGAGCCGCCCTATTCCAAGAGCTGCACGGACGCCTCCGGCACCCACACTACGGACGTCAACTCCTACGAGATCTTCGGCACCGCCGCGTACTACAACAACTATGTCTATCTCGGCATCACGCCCACGACCTCCGACGTAACCGCGGGCGTGCGCCAGTTCGAATACGCCGGAAACCTCACGCCGGGCGCATATACCGAGCCCAGCGTGCAGCAGAACACCCGCGGCACCACGCCTTTTATCTCCTCCGACGGGGATCAGAATGGCATCGTGTGGATGATCGACACCGGCCAGCCTCTGCAGAACGGCGTCGCCACCCCGACCGCGGCCACGCTGCGCGCGTACGATGCCGACGAGTTCCCCAACCAGCTCTACAACAGCAGCCAGAACTCCGGCGACACGCCAGGGTACGGGATCAAGTTCACCTCGCCCATCGTGGCCAACGGCAAGGTGTACATCTCCACCGGACACGACCTGTCGACCGCGACGAATCCGGAGGGCGAGATCGACGTCTACGGGCTGAAGTAAGGCGCTCCCCTGCTCCGCCGTGCTGCCGCTGTTATACAGTGGCAGCACGCCTCCAGGAGCGTCACCGCATGTCGAAAGCTACCCATCTCTGCCTGCCTCTGCTCGCCGCCCTCGGGCTCTCCCTCCCGCTTTTCGCCCAGAGCCACCCTTCCGGTCCCAGCGACGATACCGCCGCCGCCAACCCCATGCCGCCGCTGCCGCCCGACAAGTATCTCTGGCTCGAAGACGTGAACAGCCCCCGCGCCATGGCCTGGGTGAAAGCCGAAGACGACCGCTCCGCAAAAATCCTGCAAGCCGATCCCCGCTTTGCCGGGGACAGCGCCACCGCCCTGAAGGTCGCCGAAGATCCGCACCGCCTCACCCTGCCCGACCTGCGCGGCAACGACGTTTATAACTTCTGGCAGGATCAGAACAACGTCCACGGCCTTCTCCGCCGCACCACCATCGCCGACTTCGCTTCCGCCGAACCCCACTGGCAGACGGTGCTCGACATCGACGCGCTCGACCGCCAGGAAAAAACCAGCTGGGTCTTCCACGGCGCGGCCTGCCTCTATCCGGGCGACCGCTATTGCATCGTCAATCTCTCGGTCGGCGGCGAAGATGCTTCCACCGCCCGCGAATTCGATCTCCAGTCCGCAAAATTCGTCGATGGCGGCTTTGTCTCGCCGCACAGCAAACAGGAAATCGACTGGATCGACAAAGACACTCTGCTGATCGCCCGCGACTGGGGCGGGGGCACTCTGACCGCCTCCGGCTACCCGTTCGTTGTCAAAGAATGGAAGCGCGGCACGCCGCTCGAGAGCGCCAAAGAAGTCTTCCGGGGGGAGCCCAGCGACATTGAAGCCGGGGCCACCGTCCTCCACGATGCCCAGGGCCACCACCTCGAAGTCTTCGCGCGCCGTGTTTCCTTCTTCCAGCTTCGCTACTGGATCCGCACCCCCCACGGTCTCGCCGAGCTGGCGGTTCCGCCCAAGTCCGACGTCGCCGATCTCCTCGACGGCCGCGTCCTGCTCCACCTCCATCAGGACTGGACTCCCGCGCCCGGGGGGCCCAGCTTTATCGAAGGCTCGCTGCTCTCTCTGCGCCTCGCCGACGTGATGGCGGACCCAGCGCATCTGAAACCCGTGGTGATCTTCGCGCCCACCGCCGATGAGTTCCTCGACGAAACGTCCACCACGCGCTCCCGGCTCATCGTCACCACCCTCAAACACGTTCTTGGCCGCGCGTATGTCTACACGCCCACCGCTGACAACGGCTGGACCCGCAAGCCGCTCGATGTGCCCGACAACTCCACCGTCGGCGTGGTGACGGCCAGCGATACCAGCGATTCCTTCTTCCTCTCCGCGACCAGTTTCCTCGTTCCGCCTTCGCTCTTCTCCGGCGATGCCGGTACGGCCACGCTGACCCCTTCCAAGTCTGAGCCGCCGCTCTTTGACGCCTCCAACGACACGGTGGAGCAGCTTTACGCCACTTCCAAAGACGGAACCCGCGTGCCGTACTTCGTGGTTCACCCCAAAAACATGCGGGACAACGGAGAGAATCCCACGCTCCTGACCGCCTACGGCGGCTTTGAAGTTTCCGAGACGCCGCACTACTCCGCCATCTTCGGCCGCCTGTGGCTGGAGAAAGGCGGCGTCTATGTCGTCGGCAACATCCGCGGCGGCGGAGAGTTCGGCCCGGCCTGGCACGAAGCCGGCCTCAAGACCCATCGCCAGCGCATCTACGACGACTTTGCCGCGATCGCCCAGGACCTTGTGGCGCGCGGGATCACTTCGCAGCGTCATCTCGGCATCATGGGCGGCTCCAACGGCGGCCTGCTGATGGGGGTTGAAATGACGCAGCATCCGGAGCTGTACCACGCCATCGTCATCCAGGTGCCGCTGCTCGACATGCTCCGCTTCGAGCACATCGCGGCCGGCGCCAGCTGGGTTGGCGAGTACGGCTCGGTCAGCGTGCCCGCCGAGCGCGCCTTCCTCGAAAAGATTTCGCCCTACAACCAGCTCAAGGCCGACGTGCATTATCCCGAACCGCTCATCTTCACCACCACCCGCGACGATCGCGTGGGCCCGCAGCATGCCCGCAAGTTCGCCGCCAAAATGGAGGAGTTCCACGAGCCCTTCCTCTATGACGAGATCACGGAGGGCGGCCACTCCGCGGGTGCAGACCTGAGCGAGCAGGCGCGCACCTGGGCCGACACCTTCGTCTATCTCTCTGAGAAGCTCATGGATTAGCCAGCCACCGGCACGGCCGGCGGCTACCGGCTACCGGCTTTATCCCTGTACCCTGTACTCATGAGCGCTTCGCCCGACGCCCGCGTCTACCTCTCCGAGGGCTTTCGCTGGGATGAGCAGCAGGCTTATCTGTTTGATATCGATGGGACGCTGGTGCGCCACCGGGACCGCATTCACTTCGACGCTTTCTATGAGAGCGTGCGCGGCGTGATGGGCAGGGATCTGGATTTGGACGGAGTGATCCTCGCCGGCAATACCGACCCCGGCATCCTGCGCGATGCGTTTCGCCTGGCCAACGTCGAGGAGAGCGTCTGGCGCCCGCACCGCGAAGAAGTGCTGCGCGCTATGTGCGCCACCGTCGCCGCCCGCCGCGCCCAACTGCTGCCCACCGTCATGCCCGGCGTCGAAGCCAGCCTCGCGCACCTGCAGCGGAAAGGAGCGCTCCTCGGCGTCGCCACCGGCAACCTCGAGGAGATCGGCTGGATCAAGATCGAGAACGCCGGCCTCCGCTCCTGGTTCGCCTTCGGCGGCTTCTGCGACCGCTTCGAGGTGCGCGCCGACATGATCGCGCATGCCGCCGCTCAGGCTCGCGCCATCCTTGCAGCGGAATCGGCCGCGTCCTCCTCCGCTCCGCCCAGCATCTGCGTCATCGGCGACACGCCCTTCGACATCGACGCCGCCCGCACCAACGGACTGCCTACTATCGCCGTTGCCACCGGCCGCTACTCCTTCGACGAGCTGATGGAACACGATCCAGCCGCCTGCGCCACAACTCTGGCAGCGCTTCTCGACGCCACCGCAGGAGCGCCGGCGCCCGAACCGGAAGTCGCGAAGCATGTGTCGTAGCGCCCTGGCCGTCCCTTTTCTGGTGCCGGCGCTCCTGCTGCTGCTGTCGCTGCCGGTGCCGGCGCAGCAGCCTGCGCCCGCGGCGCCAGCCGCAGCGCTGTCCACAGAAACGGCTGCGGGGGCAAAGCCGCATCACTCCTCCCGGCACGATCGGGACCGCGCGCAGAAGCTTTTCCTCGAAGGCGCGAAGTCTCTCGAAAACGATCATCCGGGCAAGGCCATGGAGGCCTTCTCGCGCGCCGCCGACCTCGATCCGGGCAACAAAAGGTATCAGGAATCCGAACAAATCGCCCGCCAGCACGTGGTCACCGACCTGATCCAGCAGGCGGACAAGGCAAAGATCCTCGGCCATTTCTCCGAGGCGCACGCCGATATCGACCAGGCGTTCCGCGTCGATCCCAACGACCCCATCATCGCGCAGCACCTCGACGAATTGTCCGCAGACGCCATCGCTGCTGCCCCGCCCCAGGCGCTGCAGTCCGCATCCGCGGCCCCGCCCATTCGCCTCCAGCCCAAACCCGTGCGCCTCAGCTTCCACCTGCGCGAAAGCGAGCGCAATCTCATCGCGAAAGTGCTTCCCGCCTTCGGCATCCAGCCCACTCTCGACGACTCCGTCGGCACCACAGTCGTTCGCTTCGATGTGGACAACGTGGACTTCGCCCAGGCCGAGGAGGCTCTGGCGCTCTCTACCAGCACCTTTCTGGTCCCGCTCGATCCCGCGCGCGCCCTGGTCGCCCGTGACAACCGGGCCAACCACGACAAGTTCGAACGCCAGGGTGTGGAAACCCTCTACCTCCCGGAAATGACCCCTGAGGAGCTGACCGGCCTCGTCCAGATCGCCAAAGATTTCTTTGCCGCCCGGGTAGCCACGGCCACCGCGAGCCGCAATTCCATCACGGTCCGCGCCCCGGCCGCCGAACTGCCCGCGCTCAACGCCACGCTCACGGGCCTGCTGGAAGGGGCCAGCCAGGTGCAGCTGGACGTCCGCATGTTCGAGGTCGATCGCACCAAAGCCGTCAACCTGGGCCTGATCCTGCCTAATCAGACCACGCTCTTCAACGTGTATTCCGAAGCGCGCAATCTGCTCAACAGCAATTCCAGCCTCGTCCAGGAGATCATCTCCAGCGGCCTCGCGCAGCCCGGCGACTGGGAAGCGATCCTCGCGTTGCTGGTCGCTTCCGGCCAGATCAGCAGCTCCATTTTCACTCAGCCCTTCGGCGTTTTCGGCGGCGGCCTCACCATGACCGGCATCGTCTACCAGGGCGGCTCTCTGAATATGCAGCTGAACTCCAGCGATGTGCGCGCCCTCGATCAGATGCAGCTCCGCCTCGCCGACCGCCAGGAAGGCACCATCAAGAGCGGCGAGCGTTATCCGATCGAGACCTCCAGCTATTCCAGCCTCGGCGCCACGTCGCTCAACATTCCGGGCCTCTCCATTCCCGGCCTCTCCAGCTCTCTCCAGGGGCTGGGCACCAGCCTCTCCTCGCTGGCAAACGCGTCGTCGGAAATCGTACCTCAGGTTCAGTATCAGGACATCGGGCTCACTCTGGCGGTCACGCCGTACGTCGAGGCCCACGATGTCTCGCTGAAATTCCACCTGACGCTCTCCTCGCTGGGGGGCTCGACTCTGAACGGCCTGCCGGTTCTGAATAACCGCGAGTATTCGGCCATCACCACCGTCCCCATAGGGCAAACCGCGGTCCTGATGAGCTCGCTCTCGCGTCAGGAGTCCAACGCGGTCACCGGCATTCCCGGGCTCAGCGAGATTCCCGGCTTCCAGGACGCCACCAACACCGACACCAACCTCGACATCGGCGAGCTGGTCGTGGTCATCACGCCGCACATCGTGCGCAGCTCGCATCAGCAGGCCAGGGAGAGGATGATCGTTCTGCCCCACGAGCCCGGCCAGCCGTGATCGGCGTCACTTCCCCGGTGCCTTCCCCTGCATAAACTGAAATCGCCATGGGATCGCTGCACCAGCATATGCGCAGGGTGTTCGGCGTCGCGCTCGCGAGCCTGTGGCTCGTAACGCTGGCCTCGGCGGCCACGGCCGTCGCGCCTGCGATGCACTGCCAGGGCATGCATATGCCCTGCTGCCCGCGCTCCGGCGGCGACTGTGCGCGGTGTGCGCCCGCGCAATGCGTCCCCCAGGCTTTTCAGAAATCCGAAGCTCGTACCCTCCCCCGGTCTCCTGCCTGCCATCGCGCCGACGCGGCGCAGCCGGACGTCGGGCCATCTTCGGCGAGCCTGCGCCCCGAGGTTGGCCGGTGGGTCCGCCCGCGGGTCTTTCGCCTCAAAGACGACCTGCGCATCTAGACCTCTCTTCGTGCCGTGTCCTGCGCTTCCGGCGCACCATGTCCCTTGTTGACATCGAGAGGAAACTTCCATGAAAGCCAAAGTCTTTGCTCTGATCGCCACTTCGCTGTTCACTCTGTCCGCCCTCGCAGCCACGGGCGCAGCCTGCTGCGCGAACAACGCAAAATGCTGCCCCGGGACCTGCTGCGGCCAGAGTTGCTGCCAGCAGCAGTCTTCCTGCTGCCCCGGCGACTGCTGCAGCCACAAGTAGTCCCACACCGGCAGACACTTCGCGTCCTCCGTGGATGCGAAGTGTGGACGCGAAGTGTCTCACGCCGCCTGCAGGCGCCCTTACAGGGTTCCCTTGTGCAGAAAGAACCAGATCGCCAGCCCGAAGCCCAGCGCGATGATGCATGGCCGCAGGATCCGGTCGCTGATCCGGCGCGCATTCCGCGCGCCCGTATAGCCGCCCACCGCGCAGGCGATCATCATCAGCCAGCAGAAGCGCCACTCCACTGCGCCGCCCACGATGAAGGCGATGCAGGCCACGGCGTTGGCCGTCGTGGTGATCACCGTTTTCAGCGCGTTGATCTCGGCAATCCGCTCCACCCCGCACAGCGCCAGCGCCGACATCGTCAGCAGCCCCGCGCCCGCCCCAAAATAACCGATGTAATAGGTGATGGCCAGCAGCGCCGCCAGCAACGGAACCATCGCCACCTTGCGGTGCCGCTCCGGATGCTCGGTCGACTCGAGCATTTGCCGCATCATGCGCCGCCGGATCGGCCCGGCCAGGGCGAAGCTCGTCGCCCCCAGCAGAAACAGATACGGCACCAGCCGCAGGAACGACTGCTGGCTTCCGCGCAGCAGCGTCAGCGAGCCGGCCAGCCCGCCCACCGCCGCGACGATCATCACCGGCAGCACCATGCGCAGGTTCTTCTTCAGGTCCTCGCGATAGCCCGCAATCGACGTGAACTGCCCCGGCCATAAGGCCACCGTGTTGGTGGCATTCGCCTCAATCGGCAGCAGACCAGCCTTCAGCAGCGCTGGAAACGCGATGAATCCGCCGCCGCCCGCGACGGAATTCACCAGGCCGCCGATCAGCGCCGCAAACGCCAGGAACAAATAGTGAAACCAGGGAACGTGCAGGGGATGAAGCAGGGCGATCTCCACAAACCGATTCTACGGGGTGCCGGAAACCCGAGGCCTCTTCACCCCACTCGCATCTCCGGCGTAGCTGCCACCAGTTCCCGCGTATACGCCTCTCGCGGAGCCCCGCACACCGCGTCGCGGCTTCCAAATTCCACCAGCTTCCCCCGCCGCAGCACCGCAATGTTGGTCGCCAGATATCGCACCAGCGGCATGGAGTGCGAGATAAACAGATACGTCAGCCCAAACTCCCGCTGCAGGTCGCGCAGCAGGTTCACCACCTGCGCGCCCACGCTCACATCCAGCGCCGACACCGGCTCGTCCAGCACCAGCATCTCCGGCCTCAACGCCAGCGCCCGCGCAATGTTGATCCGCTGCCGCTGACCGCCGGAAAATTCGTGCGGATACCGCCCCATGGCCGACTCGTCCAGCCCCACCTGCCGCAACAGCTCCCGGCACCGTTCGCGCCGCTGCGCCCGCCCTGTGCCTTCATGGATCGCCAGCGGCTCCGTCACAATCTGCTCCACCCGCATCCGCGGATTGAGCGCCGCATAGGGATCCTGAAAGACCGGCTGCATCCGCCGCCTGAGCCCGCGCAGCTTTCCCTGCGCCACCCCGCTCACCGCCTGCCCGTCAAATTTCACCCATCCCGACGTCGGCTCCAGCAGCCCCAGCACCATGCGCGCAATCGTGCTCTTCCCCGATCCTGATTCGCCCACCAGCCCCAGCGTCTCCCCCCGCGCGATCCTGAGCGACACGTGGTCCACCACCGGCACCGTATCGCGCCCGCCATACACCTTCGTCAGCTCGAAGACTTCCACCAGCGCCATGCCTCGAAACTAACAGCCCCCTGCCCCGATGGGCGCGAACCAGCGAAAATATCCCGCAAGGCCACGACGGCGGACGCGGCTTTCCCCCGAAGAAAGCCGCACGTAACCGGATCTCAACAGGAAACGGATCGCTGATTGCGCCTTAAAATAGAGAAGAGCCGACCCCTTGCAGCACCTTCTCGACAAATTGAATCCGCAGCAGCGCGAAGCTGTCGAAGCCGTCGACGGCCCGCTGCTCATCCTCGCCGGCGCCGGCTCCGGCAAAACCCGCGTCATCACCCATCGCATCGCGTACCTCATCGATCAGCGCGGCGTTGCCCCTGACTCCATCCTGGCCGTCACTTTCACCAACAAGGCCGCCGCGGAAATGGCCGAGCGCGTGGACAAGCTGATCGGCCACTCTTCGCTGGCCCGGCCGCTCATATCCACCTTCCACTCCTTATGCGTCCGCCTCCTGCGCCGCGACATCGAGGTCCTCCGCATCGGCAACGAGGGCCTCACCCGCTCCTTCGCCATCTACGACGAGAGCGACCAGCAGGCCGTGGTCAAAGCCGTCATGCGCCGCATGGGCCTGGACGACAAGCAGCTCACCCCGCGCGTCGTCCTCTCCAAAATCTCCTGGGCCAAGAACCACATGATCGATCCCCAGGAGTACTATCTCCAGTCCTCCGATCCCACCAGCGAGCGCGTCGCCCACATCTTCGAGGGCTACCGCAAGGAGCTGCGCAAAGCCAACGCCCTCGATTTCGACGACCTCCTGCTGGAAGCCGTGCGCGTCCTCAAAGTCTCCTCCGAAACCCGCGAGCGCTACAACCGCCGCTACCGCTATCTCCTCATCGACGAGTACCAGGACACCAACCGCCCGCAATATGAGCTGATGAAGCTGCTCGGCGGCGAGCACCAGAACGTCTGTGTCGTCGGCGACGAGGACCAGAGCATCTACTCCTGGCGCGGCGCCGACATCCGCAACATCCTCGAGTTCGAAAAGGATTTTCCCAACGCAAAAACCGTCCGGCTCGAGCAGAACTACCGCTCCACCCAGATCATCCTCGAAGCCGCCTCCGCAGTCGTCGCCCGCAACACCGAGCGCAAAGGCAAAACGCTCTGGACCTCCCGCGAAGGTGGCTCGCTCATCGGCTACTACGAAGCTCCCGACGGCGAGAACGAAGCTCTCTTCATCGCCGACAGCATCCAGAAGTTCCTGCGCAAAGCCGCGGAAGAGCAGGCCGAGCCGAAGTGCGCCGTCCTCTACCGCACCAACTCGCAGTCACGGCTGGTGGAAGAGGCGATGCGCCGCTACAACATCCCTTACACCATGGTCGGCGGCTTCTCCTTCTACGAGCGTGCCGAGATCAAGGACCTGCTTAGCTACCTCAAGCTCGTGCAGAACCCCCACGACTCCATCGCCCTGCAGCGCGTCGTCAACACGCCCACCCGCGGCATCGGCAAAACCACTCTCGAGACGCTGGAGCGGATCGCGCTTGAAACCGGCTCGAGCACCTGGACCGCGATCAGCCGCGCCCTCGACCAGAAACTCCTCACCTCCCGCGCGCTCTCCGCCCTCGACACGTTTCAGCGCATCATTCTCGACGCTCGCGCCATGCTCACGCCGGGCTTCGCCGAAAAGCTTGCCTCCGACATCGCGCCCGTCGTCGCGCTCGAAACCCCGCTCGCCTCGGAAGAGTCCGAACCCGACACCAGCTTCGAGTTCGGCGAATCCGCGCAGGGCCTTCTCGCGCTCACCCATCACGAAGCCGAGCACCAGGCAGCACTGGGCGACGCCGACTTCGACCCCGACACTTTCTCGCCCGCCGAAGCCGAGCCGCCAGTACCGCACGCATCGGCGCCCAACGATGACTTGTCATCCCGAGCGGAGGGCTCGTCAGAGCCCGGTGCCGAGGGACCTGCTTCTGAAAATCCCGGCTTCCGCGCCCCGGGCGCCGCCGCTACTCTCCCTGAGCTGATCAAGTTCCTCATCGACCGCACCGGCTACATACGCGCGCTCGAAGAAGAAGGCACGCCCGAAGCCTTCTCGCGCATCGACAACCTGAAGGAACTCGCCAACGCCGCTCAGGATGCGCAGGAGCGCGGCGAGTCCCTCCCTGAATTCCTCGACCACGCCGCGCTCGTCAGCGACGCCGATCAGTACGACCCCGAATCCCGCGTCACCCTCATGACCCTCCACGCTGCCAAGGGCCTCGAGTTCCCTCTCGTCATCCTCGCCGGCATGGAAGAAGGCCTCTTCCCCCACTCCCGCACCCTCAACGACCCGCCGCAGATGGAAGAGGAGCGCCGCCTCTGCTATGTCGGCCTCACTCGCGCCATGGACGCGCTCATCCTCACCCGCGCCCGCTATCGCCGTCGCTACGGCAACGACATGCCCGAGGCAACCGTCCCCTCGCGCTTCCTCGAAGAGATTCCCCCGCACCTGCTCGAAGACCTCAGCGGCGGCCGCAACCGCGCCAATTCGTGGGGAGGCTACGCCGCCCAGTACACCGAATCCACTTCGCGCTTCGGTCGCAATTCCGCCGCCGACGACCACTCCTCGCGCCACTACAGCTACGAGGACGAGGATCAGAGCGCATCCTCACGCTTCTCCTCAACCCGTGATCCGCGCCCCGGAGCCGGCCGCCGCCCCGCCAGTCCGCCCGTTGGATCGATCGATAACATCGCGCAGTTCTTTTCCGGCCGCGGCGTGCCCGCAAAAGGCAGCCGCCCGAAGATTGATATCCCCCAGCCCACCGGCTCCAGGGGGTTCAAAAGCGGCCAGCGCGTCCGCCATCCCAAATACGGCGAGGGCATCGTGTTCCGCCGCGAAGGCGAAGGCGACGACGCCAAAATCACCGTGCAATTTTCAGGATTCGGCGTCAAAAAGCTAGTAGAAAAATTCGCCAACCTCGAAAAGGCCTGATCGCCGCAGTTACCGCCCCGCCGACCGCATCCCACCCTTCCCCATAAAGCTGCGCGCATGCGCCAGATCCGGCCGCCCCGACTCCTTCCCCGCATCCGTCGACCGCAGCAGTGCCGAGTAATACTGCCCGGCAGCCGACTGATCCCCCGCTTCCTCCGCCGCCATCCCCGCGTGGTAGAGCCCGTTCAGCCGGTTCGGGCTCAGCCTGAGCGCCACACGATATTCCGCCAACGCCTCCCGCGGCTGATGCAGATCCAACAGCATGTCGCCCAGCATCTCCCGCGCAGGAATATCCACTTCGCCCTGTCCCACCTTGTCCTGCAAATCCGCCGCCGCTCGCATCGAACGCAGCGCTTCGTCCTTCCGTCCCGCCGCGTAACTCGCCCACGCCGCCACTTCACCCTTCTGGATCTGCATCCCCGTCGAGTCGGCCTCGTACGCATCGGGACCACTCCGCATGGCCTCCACCAGCGCTTCAAATTGCGCCCGATCCGCCTGCGCTGCCGCAGCCCGCCGCAGATGCCCATCCGCAATCGCCCGCGCCCACCACGTCATCGATGCATTCTCCGGCAGCGCCCCCGCCACCGGCTCCAGGGCCGACGCCGCTTTCCAGTCGCGCATCTCCAGCGTGTAAAACACCGGGAATTTCGTCCGGTAGTACCCGTCCATATCCCCCCTATGACCGCGGCCCATGTCCTTCATGGCATCGATCCGATCCAGCGCCGCTGCGCTCTCCGTCAGCACCGCCTTCGCCTTCGCATCCTGCCCGCTCTGCAGATACGCGTACATCAGAAAATCGTACGAGTGCGGCTCGTCCGTGATGCCGCTCTCGTGCTCCGCCTCCGCGGTCTCCGACGCGTGAATCGACCCGAGCTGGGCCGTGATGTCCTCCGGCCACATCCCCAGCCGCGCAAAGATGTGTCCTGCCATGTGCACCGCGTGCGGCCCCGACGCCGCCACCGTCCCATAGCGCTCCGCTGCCGGCAGCGCTTCCCTGGCCATCGACGGATTGTCGCAGGAGTGAATGATGTAGTGGATCAAGCCCGGATGATCCGGATACTTCCGGAACAGCGGCGTCAGCACCGCCATCGCCTTGTGTGCCTGCGTCAGGCTGGTGTCGTTGGGAGCCACCGACGCCAGCAGCGACAGCGCATAGAACGCCCCCGCATCCACGTCCCGCGGATACTTCGCGTACAACCGCCCCATCGCCGCCGAATACGCCGTCACCCGCGCCTGGTAGTCCGGATACTCCGGCTTGTAGAACGTCGCCAGCGCCGCCACATAATCCCGCTCCCGCTCTGTCTTCGCCCCCAGCGCCTGCGCCTTCTCGACCTCGGCTGACCCCAGCTCCAGCCGCGCCGCATCCGGACGATCCCAGATCTGATGAAACGCGCTCATCGCGATCCCCCAGTGCGCCATTGCGCACCCTGGGTCTGCCGCCACGATCCGCTCGAACTGCGGCCCCGCCTCCGCGTACCAGAAGTCGTGCAGCAGCGCCACGCCGCGATTGAACGACGCCTGCTCTCCCGGCGCGCAGGAGACGGCGAACGACACCTTCCCCAGCCGCTCACCGGGCAGCGGCTGAGCCGACAAACACGGAGCAACAGCCACGGCCGCCCCGGTGACAAGAAGAGTGGCAAACAGAGAAATCGAAGGGATTTTCATGTGCCCGGCATTATACCCACCGCCTGGCACACCATGCTCCACTCTCACCCAGTCGTCGAGGGTCGATCACCCGCCTTCTGAAGCGAGGTCCCGCGGTACGATGGGGCTTCTGCGGTGCTGCACGAGACGGTTGCCAACAGGAGGGCTGGTGTCTGACAGAAATGTGTCCCTTGCAAGCGTCTGCTGGGTCACCTCGGCCTCCGTTGCCGCCTTCCTGTGTTTTCTGCAACTCGGCGCCATGGCCAGCCTGCTGGCAGGCCGAGCGGGATTTGCGCTCATCGCCCCGATGGCGCTGATGGCAGCTTTGTTCAGCGCATATTGGCTGGCACGACGGGAGGGATTAGCCGGCAGCCTGCGCTGGTGGCCTGCCGGCCTCGCGCTGGTTCTGCTCGCCTCAGCTCTTCTGCTTTCGGCATTTTTCTATGACTTCTCGTGGGACGGACAGTGGTATCACCAACTCGGAGTGATCGCCATTGCCCGCGAATGGAATCCC
>JBAUGH010000495.1:0-2475 GCA_049679565.1 Acidobacteriaceae bacterium | reverse complement strand
CTGCTGTGCGTCCTCGAACGCCGCAGCATCGCCGGCAGCCTGCGGCGCAGCCTGCGGCTCGGCCCGCTGGCCGGGAAGCTCATCGAAATCAACCTGGTGATGAACATCGTGAAGATCGCGCTCATCGTCCTGGCCATGGTTTTTTCGGCCACGCCGCTGCCCTTCGAGGCGGAAATCCACGGCAGCGCGCTCTATTTCTGGTGGGTCGGGGTGACGTTGCTTTATCTGCTGGCATCCGACTTTTTCCAGGTGGCGCGCATCGCAGCCTTTGTGGAGCTGTGGAAGGTCTACGCCGCGCCGCCGTCGCAAACGCCATGAAGAATCCGTTCCACGACGCGAAATTGGCCGTTCTCAGTCTGGGTTGCGTGCTGCTGGGCTTCCTGTTTCTTTGGGCCTTCGTGATTTCGGGGATGAATCATCGGCTCGGCTCAGCGATGGACAAGGTGGGACGGTTCACGGTGTTGAGCCCGTGTCTGATTGCCATCGTGCTCGCGCTCGCCAGCCTGATCTGGAATCGCCGCAAGGCCCCGGGGCTGGTCGCGCTGATCATCGCCGTCGCCGGGACGTGGGTGCTGCTCTCGATCGGCGGATGAGCCCATTGCCTCTCCGGCTGGGCGGCCTGGTTCACATCTTCATCCCCGGCATCGCCGAGTGATCCATATTGTCGTGCCCCTGGCCGTCATCGTCGATCGACCAGACTTTTGCCGGGTCCTTCTCATAGGGATATACGTGGACCATCCAGCCCAGCACGTGAGGCAGGAACACGCCGCCGGCCGCATCGCAGGCATCGCGCGTATGGATGGAGCCCATCAGCCCGAACCTCGGATGAGGGCCGAAATATCCTGCCCAGTCCCCAAGCGGGGCCTTACAGAAATTCACGTGCTGATGCCAGCGCGCGATGCTCAGGGGAATGCGCTGGTTCAGCTCGTCTTCGCTGGCCGTCACGCGATCGGTGTACATCACACCCACCAGTTCGTAGCCGCCGCCCGCTGTCTTTTTGTAGAGCAGCGAGCTCGGTTGCAGCGGATCGAAGCGCCACGTCGCCTCGCGGGTGTGCGCGTAATTCGTAAAGTGATACAGCGGCTGGCGGATGTTGGGGAGAAAGATGCGATACCCGTCCGCCAGCGCCCGGCGATAGTCCCTGTAGGGCTCCATTGCCTGCTTCGCCGCGGCAGCGACCGAATCCGCTTTGCTGCGGTCGCCTGGCTGCATGGGCCGCAGCGCCGTCAGAAACATATGTCCGTCCATCCCGGCCATTCCGCCGGAACCAGCTGCCGCGTTCTGTACGCCGCGCAGCGGCGCAGCCACCGCGAGCACCCCCGCTGCCAGGATCAGCAACGCCAGCCGGCGAGAACGTTGAGTCATCGTGCGACCTCCCTGTGTTTTTCTACTACGTCCCGGCTGCCTTACGGGTTCCGCGCCGGTTTCTTTACACCCTCGGAAATCCCTGCCAAACTGGCCTGTGACCCTCCCGGCCATTGTCATCCTCGACTTCGGCTCGCAGTACACGCAACTCATCGCGCGTCGCATCCGCGAGCAAAACGTCTTCTCCGTGGTGCTGCCGTGCACCGCAAAAATCGACGAAATTCGCGCCGCCAACCCGGCCGGCATCGTGCTTTCCGGCGGTCCCTGCTCGGTGTACGACGCCGATGCGCCGCCGGCCGATCCTGCGGTGTTGCATCTGGGATTGCCGGTGCTCGGCATCTGCTACGGCCTGCAGTTCATCACTCATCATCTGGGCGGCCGCGTCCGCTCGGCGGCCAAGCGCGAGTACGGTCACGCCGAAGTCGAGCTGGTCGACACCGCCAACCCGCTGTTTGCGGAGTTGCCCGCGTCGCTCCATGTGTGGATGTCGCACGGCGACGAAGCGCTCGATTTGCCCGCGGGCTTCCACCTGACGGCGAAGACAGCCAGCGCCGTCGCCGGCATCGCCAATCCGGAAAAGCGCATTTGGGCTGTCCAGTTCCATCCCGAGGTCCACCACACGAAACTGGGTACGGAGCTGCTGCGCAACTTCCTTTTCAAAATCTGCGGCGCCCAACCGGACTGGACGCCCGCGCACTTCATCCAGTCCACCGTCGCGGCCATCCGCGAGAAAGTCGGCGCCGGCCACGCCATCTGCGCGCTTTCCGGCGGCGTCGATTCGTCGGTCGCGGCCGTGCTCGTCAGCCGCGCTATCGGCGATCAGCTGACCTGCGTCTTCGTGGACAACGGCGTGCTGCGCAAGAATGAGTTTCACAAGGTCCAGCAGAACCTGCGCGACAAGCTCGGCCTCAAGCTGGTCGCCGTCGATGCCGCCTCCCGTTTCCTGCAAAAGCTGCGCGGCGTCACCGATCCCGAAGGCAAGCGCAAGATCATCGGCAAGGAGTTCATCGCCGTCTTCGACGACGAGGCTCATCGCATCGCCCAGGAAACCGGCGGCGTCCAGTGGCTCGTCCAGGGGACGCTTTATCCCGACGTCATCGAATCCTCCTC
>JBAUGH010000494.1:0-2903 GCA_049679565.1 Acidobacteriaceae bacterium | reverse complement strand
GCACCATCATGGGCATCGTGGACGCCTTCCACGGCCTCGGCACCGAAGGCACCGCGACCCTCCGCGCCGTCGCCCCCGGCGTCTCCGAAGCGCTCATCACCACCGCCGCCGGCCTGCTGGTCGCCATCCCCGCCGTGATTGCCTACAACCAGTTCACCGCCAGTTGCCGCGACTTTGCGGCACGCATGGACGACTTCGCCCGCGAGCTGCTCAACAGCATGGAAGAAGCTGCCCTCGGCCCGAATCAGGACCCTGGAGACATCCGTGGCGTTCACAAGTAGAGGCGGTCACACCCAGACGGCGCTCGCGGAAATCAACATCACTCCGCTGGTCGACGTGGTCCTCGTCCTGCTCGTCATCTTCATGCTCACCGCGCCCGTGCTCCAGTCCGGCATTCAGGTCAACGTGCCGAAGACCAAAACCGTCCGCGAGATCACCGAGCAGCGCACCGTCGTCACCATCAACAAGGACAACGAAGTCTTCCTCAACGACAAGCCGGTCAACCTGAACGATCTGCCCGATATCCTGCGCTCCCAGAGCAGCGACACGACCAAACAGGTCATCTATCTCCGCGCCGACCAGAGCGTCTCCTTCGGCACCTTCGCCACCCTCATGGACGCGGTCAAGCAGTCGGGCATCACCAACGTCAGTATCGTCACCCAGCCGGCGCAAACCAACCCCGCCCACTGAGTACTGTGCACTGATCACTCGTTCGTAGCAATCATCCGCACAAACTCCGGCCAGAACTGCACGCCCTTCCAGAACGACGCTTCCGGCAGCCGCTCGTCCCTGCCGTGCGCCCGGACGTCGTTCGTCTCCAGCTCGATCGCCGACCAGTTATACGTCGGAATCCCCGCGGCATTGGTGTACTTGCTGTCCGAAGCGCCGGTCGCCATGTCCGCCACCACCGGCGTTCCCGGCCAGTACGCCGCCACCAGCTTCTCCAGCGGCTGCATGACCTCGGGTTGCAGCGCCACCGGGGGCAGCGCCTTTCCCGCCGGCGCGGCGGGGGAAATCTCCCCCGTGTCCGCTACGTAATTCACTGTGATCTTCGGATTATTGATGACCCGGATCAGATCCTGCCGCACCTCTTCCCGCGAATGCCCCGGCAGAATCCGGCAGTTCACATTGGCCTGCGCCATCTGCGGCAGCGCGTTGTTCGCATGCCCCGCCAGCAGCCGCGTCGCCACGCAGGTGGTGTGGATGTCGGAGTTCCATTCCGCCTCGCGCGAAAGGCGCGCAATCGCTGCCGCATCCGGCGGCGTCGCCAGCATCGCCCGGATATCCGCCGCCGTCTGCCCGTGCTCGATCGTGCTCAGCTTCTCGAAATAGGCGCGGGTGATCGCGTTCAGCTCGAACGGAAATTGATAATGCGCCACCCGCTCCAGCGCATCCGCCAGATGATAAATCGCATTGTCCGGCGTTGGAATCGAGCTGTGCCCGCCCGCGCTGGTCGTGATCAGCTGAAAATCCGCGTACAGCTTCTCGCTCGCATCCACGTCCGCGGTCACCGCCCGGCCGTTCTGCAGGTCGACGCCCCCGCCATCCGGATTGAACGCGAACCCCGCCTTGACCAGCTCCGGATGATTCTTCAGCAGCCAGTCCACCCCGTTCGACTTGCCGCCTTCCTCGTCCGCTGTCAGCGCCAGAATCAGATCCCGATCCGGCTTGAATCCCTCCTGGTGCAGCCGCAGAAACGTCGTCACCAGAATCGCGTCGCAGTTCTTCATGTCCTGGGTGCCGCGTCCGTAGAAATACCCGTCCTTCTCCACAAACTGGAACGGGTCCGTCGTCCAGTCCTCGCGCCGCGCTTCCACCACGTCCAGGTGCCCGATGAACAGCACCGGCGGCTTCGCTCCTGTCCCGCGATAACGCACCACCAGGTTTTCCTTGCGGTCGTTCGGCCCGCCCACGTAGACATCGCCCGCGGGAAAGCCGGCCTCGCGGAAGCGCTGCTCCATCGCCTTCGACGCCGCGGTCACGCTGCCCACCGAGTCGGTCGTGTTGATCTCGATCAGTTGTTTAAAAATCCCCTTTGCCAGTTCCTGCGTCGCCGCATCGGGCGGCGTGTAAGCGGCCGGCATTTGCGCCACCGCCCATCCCCCGCTCAGCGCTCCTGACATCACCCAGATTGCGAAGCGATTTCGCATGCAGTTCACCCCTGTCCTGAATCGAAACCTCAAGGTAACAGATCGTTCTCCCATTTCCTCCGCTGGAATCTCCGCCGCCGTTTGCGTAAGCTGAACCGGGAAGCGAAAGGCACAGAGGTAATTATCCCCTTGACACACGTAGAATAACGTGCGAAGATTAGACCCATGAAAGTCAAGCAAAGCATTCCGAAGCACTTGCGGTTCACGATGCGGGATTTTAACGCTCAGTTCCCCGATGATGCTGCCTGCCTGGCGTTTCTGATGGATCAGAAGTACCCGAGCGGCCTCGTTCCCTGCGAGAAGTGCAGCGAGGATCGGAAGCATTATCGCCTTGAAAAACGCCCCGCCTATTCCTGCGATCATTGCGGGAGCCACATCTACCCGATGGCCGGGACGATCTTCCAGGACAGCCGCACGCCCCTGATGACATGGTTCTATGCCATGTTCCTGATGTCGGCCACGCGTTGCGGAATCTCAGCAAAGCAGATTCAGCGCGAAACCGGCGTCACGTACAAGACCGCCTGGAGGATGTTTAAGCAGATTCGCACCCTGATGTCGGAGGACATCAGCCTGGAGGGTGAAGCGGTGGAGTTGGATGAGATGTACGTAGGCGGGAAGGACAAGAATAAGCACGTCAGCAAGCGCGTAGACAGCGGACGCCCCGGCCCGAACTCCCCGAAAACTCCGGTATTCGGGATGTGCGAGCGCGGTGGACGAGTGATCGCCAAAGTCACGCCTGACGTAAAAGCCAAA
>JBAUGH010000493.1:0-3929 GCA_049679565.1 Acidobacteriaceae bacterium | reverse complement strand
CGGTTGACTGGACGGTCAGCGCCGTCAGTGCGGTTACCCCTACAAGGCCGTGAGCCGCCATCACTTGCAGGTCCGCGGTCGCCCCGGCCCCGCCCGTTGGATCCAGACCCGCTATCGTCAGCGCTATTGCCTGTAGAGCTAACTGCTTGACATCATGGGGTTTCTGGAGCACAGTTCTCTCCGCCTTGGTTTCCAGGCAGCACGCTGCCTCTTTCTGCCATCGTAACTTGCAGGTCTCGCGTCCGGGCTGACCACTCCGAGGTGCCCGGGTTGAGACCGTTCGTTTTTAAGACCACAGGAATCGGCTCTTCCGGCTACCACGTTACGCCGGTTTTGGCAAGCGCAGGTACGAAATAAATCATTACGGATGTTTGACTTACGAGCATTTGCTTCCTACAATTTCAGGAGGAGGATTATGAACGCTATCCGAAGACCCGATAACGGGATGCGTCCTCGCCGTATGTTAACTTTCACCGGCGCTGTTCTCGCCATCTTTCTGGGCGTTGCCGGTGCGCGAGCGGCTTCACCCGCCGACCATCTGATCGTTAAACCGGGCCACCACCACTGGTATGAGTTCGGGGTCGCTTCCTGGTACGGCCGCTTCTTCCAGGGAAAGACCACCGCGAGCGGTGTCCCCTACAATGAGGATGCTCTGACCTGTGCCCATCGCACCCTGCCTCTTGGCTCCGTGCTCAAGGTCACGAACCTGCGCAACAACCGCTCGGTCATTGTCACGGTGAACGACCGCGGACCGGTTCCGAAGGACCGGGTCATTGACCTCTCCCTTGCCGCAGCCGAAGATCTCGGCTTCAGCGAACGTGGCCTTGCTCCGGTTAAGGTGGAGCTGATCGGACCCCACTCCGAAGTGGCCCAGCTGAATACCCCCGCCGGTATCGTTCCTTCGCGGTAACTCGTTGATTTTCCGGACCTCGGAAGCGCCTTTGGGCGCTGTGGCTCGTCTTGCGCCGGGGTCCGATGTCACGCCACGCTCTGGCCCTCAAGCCAGTCCACAATGGGCCCCCAGTACGCCGTCTGGGGCCGGTGGAAAGGCTCGGTGTGCCCCAGTTTCGGCACGATGATCGACTCGGCGTTGCAGCACGCCGCCAGTTCTTCCGCCATTCCAACGGGAAAGAGGCGGTCCTTCTCCCCATGCACGACCAGAATCGGCATAGAGCAGTCCCGCAACAACTCCTCCGCGTGCCATAGCGGGGGGATCAGGTGCTCGAGGCCCGCGGGAAGCCCGATCGAGTGCGCCGCGGCCCGGAACGAGGTGAATCCGGCACACAGCACCAGACGGCTCGGCCGGATGCGGCTGGTCACCGCCGCCGCGATCCCGCTGCCAAGCGAGAAACCCACCACCGCAATCGATTCCGCGCCGGTCAGATCCCGCAGGCAGCCGAACGCCGCGATCGCATCCCTCTCGCACTGGGCCGCGTCGACCCGTCCCGTGCTTCGCCCGTATCCCGAATAGTCAAACACCAGCGAGGCTGCGCCGTGCTCGGCCAGCAGCCGCTGCACCGGAACCCAGTGGTCGATGATTTCCGCAATTCCGTGGCAGATGAGGACGACGGCGCGCACCGGTTCCTCCACCGGTCTCACCAGCACCGCATCGAGGAGATTTCGACCGCTGGCAATGCGGTGCCGCGACACTCCAGGCCCCAGCGGTTCCCCGTCTTCGATGGGTTCAACCCGCCGCAGGACCCAGTCCCGGGCCAGGCACAGGCGGCTGATGCCCGTCACCGCGAGCGAGAATATGAGCCGGTGCGATCGCATTCTGACTACGATGGTAATCCGCGCTCGGCCGGCAGGCCCCAATCCGTCAGGCGCCCGCCAGGCTGTATCGGCACAGAGGCGAAAAGGGCCCCGTCCCGCAGGGGTTGGGAGCGAGAAACCTTTTCGTCAGCTCCGCATGGAGGCTTCCTTTCGCTCCCAACACCGGCCGTTCCTCTATGTCGATACTGCCTGGGTCGCGTCGGCCAGGAAGTACGCCTCCACCGCGCGCATCAGCGATGCATGGTCCAGTCTCGGCCGGCAGTCCTCATACTGCGCCGCCCAGCACACCTGGTTGATCAGATCCCGGGGCTGGCACCCGCGCAGCTGCTGATGCAGGTTCTCCCGGATGGTCACAATCAGTTCCTTCAGAACCCGGTCCTCGAGCTCCAGACCACGCTCGTTCGCAACCCGGCGGAAGATTGCCGAAAACTGCTCATCGGTCGCAGTTTCCACCCGGATCTTGGTCTGCATCCGGCGGAGAAACGCCGCATCTACCAGCTCGGCGGGGTCCATGTTGGTGGCAAATACCACCAGCATTTCGAAGGGCACCTCGATCTTTTTCCCGCCCGACATGGTCAGGAAGTCGATGCCCCGGTCCAGCGGCACGATCCACCGATTCAGCAGTTCCTCCGGGCTCACCCTCTGCCGCCCGAAGTCGTCCAGAATCAGGACGCCATTGTTGGCCTTCATCTGCATCGGCCCGTCGTAGTATCGGGTGCTGGCGTTGAACTGCAGATCCAGCATCTCGATGGTCAGCTCCCCGCCCACCAGGACGGAAGGCCGATGGCAGCGCACCCAACGCTCGTCATGGGTGCTTTCGTCGAAGTCATCTACCTTCTTATGGATCATCGGATCGAAGACGGCGATCACCTGCCCATCGACTTCGATGGAATACGGGATCCAGACATCGTCTTCGGCCAGTACCCTGGACATGGTTTCCGCCATCGCGGTCTTCCCTACACCGGCGGGTCCGTGGACGAAAATGGTGGATCCGGAATTCAGCGCCGTCCCGATCTGCCCAAGAATTTTGGGATCGACGACCATCCCGGAAAACGCCCGCTCCACATCCGGGCGCCGCACCACCAGGTTGCGGACGCTCTGTTTCCTTACCTGCTCCACGTAGCGTTCCAGCGACACCGGCGCCGCGCCGGTATATTGGCACTGGGAGAGCGCTTCCAGCGCTCGCGTCCTTCCCAGCGAGGTCAGTGCGATGGTGGGCACGGTCCCGGCCATGCCGGTAACCTGGCAGAGCGTCTCGGTCTTCAGGCGTCCAAAAATCTCATCGGCGACGTCCAGGCTCAGCCGCATCTGCCGCGCCAGCTCCCGGATCGATCCCGCCCCGGAAGCGTACAGCGTCTTCAGCGCCAGCTCTTCCAGAAACGCCCGCCGCACCCCCAGCTCCCCAACCGATCGCGGCCGCAACTCCGGCCCCCCATGCTCCTCGGGGCTGCTCCCGTCTTTGGCTTCCTGCGCCGTCCCCTGCAGCGAGAAGCTTCGGTCCAGCTCGATCGCCACTGGCCCCGGCCCGGCGACCCTCTCCCCGGCGTCCTGCCGGTCATACTGCGGACTTGCTGTCCGAATGAACTCCAGACGCGACTCGATCGCGGCACTCGTCGGTTTCACAGCAGAACTCCCCTGTCTCTCTCTTCGGCGCAGTCTTTCGTTGCCATTAGAATCGATTTCGCGAAGGAAACCGATTGCTCTTTCGGGGAATTACCTTTCTCGAAGGACTAACACTCATGTCACCATGGAACCAATGGACTCCCGTCTGATCGTCGCCCTCGATGTCCCGGACGCCGTCTCCGCGCTGGCCCTCGCCGATCGCCTCCAGGGCCTTTGCCGCTGGTTCAAGGTCGGCCTCGAGCTGTTCTCCGCCGAAGGACCTTCCGTCGTTCGCGAGCTGCGCCACCGGGGCCTCTCGGTCTTCCTCGACCTCAAGCTGCACGACATCCCCAACACCGTCGCGGGTGCGGTTCGCTCCGTCGCCTCACTGGGAGCCGAATTGCTGACCGTCCACGCGGCCGGAGGCCCGGCAATGCTCGAGGCCGCCGCCGAGGCCGCGGCATCCGTCCCGGGCGCGCCGCAACTGCTCGCCGTCACCGTTCTCACCAGCATGGATACGCGGCATCTCGCCGCCATCGGCGTCGACCGTTCCC
>JBAUGH010000492.1:0-14045 GCA_049679565.1 Acidobacteriaceae bacterium | reverse complement strand
GCGATGATCTGCGCCTCCGTGTGCCTGCTGCGACTCATCCCTTCTTCCCCTTTCCTTCGTCCAAATCGTATTCCGATCTGGACGGATTCCGGGGGTCAGGTCACGAGAGCGAGCGCAGCGACTTCTCCATCCAGTTGTGCAGATCGTCGATGAGCGGCCGGGCCCGCGTCTTCCGGATCGTCAGCCGCAGGTCGGCGGGCTTACCGCGTATCTCCTCTTCGATGGCATAGAGAGCGCCGATGCGGGCCAGGGCTTCGGTCGTGGTCGGCGAAGCGTGGATGGCATGAATCTCATGGAACTTGCGGCGGGCATGCGCCCAACAGGCGGCTTCGTATATGTCGCCGTTATAAAGATGATGGAAGCCAGCATAGGCGTCGGCCTGCAGCGCGCCGCGGAAGTTCTTCAGGTGCTGCTGCGGATGCTCGCCTCGGCGATCCCCCGAGTAGGCGAACCAGACTGCCGGCGCAGTCTCATCTCCGGCAGGGCGATCGTCGCGCACGTAGTTCCACAGGCGTCCGGTGCGAGTCTTGCCGTTGCCGGGCGCCAGCACCGGAATCGGCGTGTCGTCGGCGTGGAGCTTCACTCCACTCATCACGTGGTTGCGAAGAGCCATCACCAGCGGACTGAGCAGATCGCTGGCAGCGCCCACCCATCCGGCCAGCGTCGAACGTTCGATCTCCACACCCTGCCGCGCAAAAATCTCCGACTGGCGGTACAGCGGCAGATGATCGCAGTACTTCGAGACCACAACATGAGCCAGCAGAGCGGGTCCGGCGAGGCCGCGCTGGATCGGACGCGACGGCGCAGGTGCCTCGACGACCCTGTCGCAGCCGCTGCAGGCGAACTTCGGCCGCACGTGGCGAATCACGCGGAAGTTCTCCGGAACATACTCCAGATGTTCGGTGACATCTTCGCCAAACGGGCGCAGCGAAGCTCCGCAGTCCGGACATCCGTCGCCTGCCGGAGAGTGCGTGATCACTTCGCGAGGAAGATGTTCGGGCAACGACTTGCGGGCACCGCGGGACTTCCCCTCAGCGGCAGGACGCACCGCTTCGGCCGCGATCTCGGCTTCCGCCTGATCGGCCTCCAGTTCTTCCAGCTGAAGCTCCATCTGTTCCAGCTGAATCACCAGCTTCTCGCTCTTCCGGCCGAACAGCATGTGCCGGAACTTATCGACCATCAGCTTCAGGTGATCGATCTGCTCGCTGCGCGATTGGAGCTCGCGATCCTGCAGAGTGAGCGTCTCCAGATGCGCATCCAGCTCCGCTCGCAGCGATCGAAGCTGCTCCTGCTGCGCGACGCTGAGTGCGGCTAGTTGTTGCTGTTGAGCGTGGACCAGAGCTGCCAGAGCATCGCGATCGAGTGTGTCGAGATCGGGCAGCGGCTCGCGGGACATGAGGCGAGTATGCCAGGAACGCGGATCGAGCGCATCCACAAAATGCGCATCCATCAGGGGGAATCGCAATGATCACTCAGACGGCGGCCTGCGGCGCCCAGGTGCGCTGCGGCCGTCGCCAGTCGATGCCTTCCAGCAGCATCGATAACTGTGCGCGACTCAGCGATACCGTCCCGCTCTCGGCCTGCGGCCAGATGAAGCGGCCCCTCTCCAGCCGCTTCTGAAACAGGCAGAGCCCATCCCCGTCGAACCACAAAAGTTTTACGATGTCGCCGCGGCGTCCGCGGAAGGCGAAAACGTGACCCGAATAAGGCTGCTCGCCCAGCACCGTCTGCACCTGCGCGCTCAGCCCGTGAAATCCGCGACGCATATCGGTGACGCCGGCGGCGATCCATATCCTGGTTCCGGCGGGCAACTGGATCATCGGCGCAGGCTCTCGATGATCGCGCGCACCACCGCCGGGCTGGCTCCGCCCTCGATGCTGACCAGAGCTCGGCCGGGGAACTCGATGTTAATCGTGCTGCCGGCCGTGGCTGTCTCCTGCAGCGATACGAGTTCGTCCGACTCGCCCGCTGCGTTAATGTTCTCTTCCCGCTCCTGCACTACGACAGGCAGCAACGCCGTGGTTCGCTCGCCACGGAAGATCAGTCCACCACTCCGATACGCTCGCCGCCACTGAAATACCTGGTTCGCGTTCACGCCTTCGGCCTGCGCGATCCGCGCCACGCTGGCTCCCGGCTCCAGCGTCAGCTCAACAATCCGCCGCTTCTCTTCAATCGTCCGCCGTACCCGCGTCCCTGATCCCATGCCCCATCGTCATCAGCAACAGGCCATCGGTCCAGAGGAGAGACTCGTACGCTTACGATGGAAGCCGGCCGCAAGGCTGAGGATGTGGCCCGCGAGGTGGGCGTGAGCGCGCACACGATCTATGCCTGGAAGTCGAAGTACGGCGGAATGGATGTGAGCGAGGCTCAGGAGCTTCGCGGGCCTGCGCGTTACGCGCGTGCTCGACCAGATCATCGCCGAGCGCGGTCTGCCACGAGCCATACGCTGTGACAATGGCCCGGAGCTGACCAGTCGCCACTTCCTTGCCTGGGCCCTGGAGCGCAAGATCGACTTGGTCCACATCCAGCCAGGTAAGCCCACACAGAACGCCTACGTGAAGAGTTTCAACAGCAAGCTGCGCGAGGAGTGCCTTCGTGTCAGCTGGTTCCAGAACCTGTTCGAAGCCAGGCGGATCATCGCCGCTTGGCATCGCGATTACAACGAACGGAGGCCCCATAGCAGCCTGAACTACATGACACCATCGGAGTTCGCCGCAAAAGCAAGCCGTGGAAAGGACGCAGGGCAAGCCTGCTTGAAAAACGATGCTGCCGTTTTTCACTTTCCCACCGCTACGGCTGCGGCTAGCTGAGTATTATTTGTATGCGGAAAATGGGGGCAGGCCAGTTGACCTGACCAAGGAATCCCGTCCAAATCGGAATACGATCTGGAAGGAGAGCGGCGGGTGTTTCACTTTCGAGCGATCACGCCAAAATTTGGTGGCTGTTCTGGTGGCTGTTCGTTGATGATTTTTGTGCGTCTGCATGCAGCGCGGTGCCTCATCTAGTCGACGGTCAACTTATTGATATTGTTAGCTATTCGCGGCGACCTGCAGTGCCATGCACTTCCGTGCAAAGGGTCCATTTTCTGACTCGAAATCAGGCATACTCGTAAGGGTATCGGGGGTTCGAATCCCTCCCTCTCCGCCATACAGAGCTTGTAAATTGAATTACATGCAGAACTGGCCGTCCGAGGCCGTCCGAGGCGGCGGACGCCGCTCCGCGGCCAGGAGCCTTGACACCGGCCCGTCCGCCTCGACGGATCATTCAGCTATCCGGGGAATGTGAGTTCTCCTTTATACGAGAACGGTATTCCAGCTTGAAGTGGCAGGTAGAAATCGGAGAGTATTGGCGCAAGACGGTTGACTGTTGGGATTACTACCAGCTTCTCGCAATGTTTCCGGTCGGGCGTGTCCCCGCCGGAGTCCGCCACACTCTCCGACTTTCGCGGACCTATCTGCACCCGGCGCGGAAGTGATTTGCACTCGGTGGCCGGTTATTTCGCATCTGGGTGTACGAATTGCGGTGTCGAAAGACCGCCAACGCTGCAGGTTTCAGAACTCGATCCGTCCCTGGAAGGCAATCATGCGCGGTGAGCTGTCGCCGCCAAGGCCCACGCCGAGCAGTCCGGTAGGAGGCGATATCGTGCTTTCCAGCGTGCCAAAGCGAGCCGGGATCGAGCCGCCTGGCACACCGGCTTCCACCTCGCTGGGCAGCGCGAAGTTGGGATGGTTAAAGGCATTGAACATCTGTCCGTCGAGGCGAAAGGTGACGCCTTCCCGGATTGCAAAACTCTTCGTGATGTAGACATCCGAGCTTGTGTAGTGTGGTCCGCGCACGCTGTTGCGCCCCGAGTCTCCGAACTGACAAATATCCGGACTGTCAGGGTTACGCGGAGTAGCGCCAGTGCAGTCCCCCGTTGCGGGATCGACGACCGACATGAATGCATCCGGATTGAGCCACTGCTTCGTGCCGGGCACAGTCACTCCGGCTATCGATGTCCTGCGATATTCCGGAACGCCCGGAATTCGGTTGGCGTAGGTGGGAGCGTTGAACTGGACGGTGCTGGCTCCGTTTGCCTGAAAGACGCCGTTGCCATTGGCGATGTAGGGCTCGCTCAGCACACTGAAAGGTAAGCCGGAATGCAGAATCGCTGTTTCCGAGAAGGACCACCCACCGAGAATCTGCCGCAGCAGCCGTCGGCGGGAATGAAACGGAACCTGGTACATCCCGAAAGCGGTAACGTTGTGGCGCACATCGTAATCGCAGCTGGCATACTGCCGGCGCAATTCACCGGGCAGCGGAGACATGAGACCCTGCGTCGAAAAAGCGAGCAGCCCGCCGTTCGATACCTCATCGAGGCAGTGGCTCAGAGTGTAGTTGGCGCGCAGCGTTAACCCGCGCCATTGTTGGGAGTAGACCGTCTGCAGTCCCGCGTAATTGCTGCTGGCGTCGGTGCGGAACTCGTTGACATTGCCGAAGCGTTGGTCGAGCGGGCGCTGGTATGAGAACGGCGCAAAACATCCATCGCAAACCGTCTGGTAGCCGTTGAGCTGTACCTGATACGGCTCGTGCTGTCCGCGCGTGCCGACGAAGTCAACGCGCAGATCGCCGCGCGCCGGAGTCTGCTGCTCCAATCCAAAATCAAGCTGGTAGTAGTAGGGCGTCTTCAACGTTCCACTCGGGAACGTGTTGAGACTCACGGCGAGCGGACAGGTCGGGGCGCCCGGCTGAATGCTCGTGCAGGGCGCGCTGCCGGAGCGGAAGATGGACTGGAAAGAAGTGTTGGCGCTGGCGGTGGCGTCCACCGCGCTACCCGGCACACCTGGTGCGATTGCCATGCCGCCGACCTGCCCTCCCATGCCGCCAACAAAGGTGGCATCGTTGGGAGCATTCATCGCCGCCAGATCGGCAATCTGCATGGGAATGATGTCGCTGAACGCGCCGAAGCCTCCATGGACCACGGTGTGTGGAAGCAGTTCATAAGCGAACGAAGCGCGCGGCTGGTAGATGAACAGCGGCGTCCCCGGGAAGAGATCGTGAACGTTGCCTACAATCACCTGGTCCAGAGGCTGATCGGTTGCATGGGACGCATCAGAGAAAGAACCTGCCGTTCGCGAGAACAGGTTCCGAGGGCTTGTGACATTTGTATTCCAGGTCACGCGCATGCCATAGGTGAAGGTTGTTTTCGGCGATGGCTTCCAGGTATCCATCGCGTAGTACTCAAGGTTGCCTTCAGAGACCCGCTCCCGGAGCGCCACCGGGAAACTCTGGCTGGCGGTCCAGGCGGCGCCGTAGGTGAATTGCGCCAGGTCGTTGTAGGTCACAGTGGGGACGATACCCTCGCCGAGGTCGTAGTTACTCACATCGAGACGGCGCGTGTTGATGCCGAATTTCCAGGTGTGTCTGCCGCGCGTCCAGGTCAGATTGTCATTGATCTGCCACTGAGTAACCTTGCGTCCCTGCGGATACGTGTTGTCGTTCCCGCCGATCGTGGTAAACGGGACGCTGTCGCTGCCGGAGGCAAGGACGATGGGAAACTCCTGCTGTACCTGCGCGTAGTTGTTTGGTTCAAAGATGCTCGAGTACCAGCTGGCGCCCGGGTTGAACTGATTGACGAGGGTCGGACTGAACACATGGGTATATCCGACGACCAGGGTCCGCTGCGGCTGCGGCGAGTATGAGTTGAAGATCGGATCGATCGGATCCGTGTAAGCCGCCTGCAGACCCGTATCCTGCTGAAAGCGATACCAGACGCTGTTGTTCGTGTTGATGGTTTGATCGATCTTCGCCACAATGAGGTTTTCACTGTCGCTGTTGTTGAGGGATGCCTGACGCTGGCTGGCACAGCCATCGCCGTAGCTTCCCAGAGGACAACCCACAATTGGGACCGGCGAACCACCCGGTGCCGGCAGCAGAGAGAACATCATCCGATAAAACGGAATCTCTCCAGGCTGCGCGGGGAGCGAGGTTCCCGTAACCGGATCCGTTCCGCCAACAGCCAATTGTCCAAGGACGTACTGCTGGTAGGCCGGCGTCGGCAGGGTAACTTGCGAGATAAGGGGCAGCGCGATGCGGATGCCCTCGTAGTGTCCGAAGAAGAACAGCTTGTTTCTGCGAATCGGACCCCCGACGCTCACGCCAAATTCATTCACCGTGGACCTTGGCTTTTTGGCAATCTCACCCGGTGTATCGTTGGCATGCAGGAAGTAGTCTTCCGCGTTAAAGAGCGAGCCATTCCATATCTCGTACAAATCCCCATGAAACTTGTTGGTGCCGGATTTGGTGACGTAGTTCACCTGGGCCACGGCATATCGCCCCTGATCGACTGCGAACGAATTCGTATTAACCGTCGCTTCCTCGACCGCATCGAGGCCGATCACAAGGTTGGTCGACAGGCCGATGTTCAGGCCAAGCCACGGGTCGTTGGTGTCGTAGCCGTCGAGAATGTACCCGTTTGAAGTCGCCGGAAGCCCATTAAACTCGACGTTGCCGTAGCCTCCTGCGGCTTTGGCGTCATTCGACGATCCGGCCGTATTCATTAGCGCGCCCTGGGCAAACTGAGCCACATAGGTCAGGTCTTCTCCCGGGTTGGGCAGGGATTTGATCGTCTTTGCCTCGATCGTGGACGTGGTATTCGGATTATCGAGACTGAGCAGCCCCTGCTGGGCCGTGACCTGCACGGTTTGACTGGTCTTCCCAACCTGAAGCGCAAAGTTCAGTGCAACCGTCCCGCCCACCCCGACAGCAGCCGGCTCCGACTGCGCGGCAGAGAAGCCCGTGGCCGTCACCGTCACAACATAGGTTCCGGGATTGATCTGAGAAAAGAGAAAGTGTCCGCTGGCGTCTGTCTCGCCGGTCCGTGTTGCCTTAGTATTCACATCCATTGCACTAACGGACGCATAGGGTATGGCAGCGCCGCTCGGGTCCGTTACCTCGCCCGAAAGCGCGCTGCTGGTGCCGCTCTGGGCACGAAGCAGGAACGAATTATTCATGGTTAACGCCAGGACGAGGATAAGGCCGTAGTTACGTGCTCGAGGCGCGCGCATTCTTTCTCCGTTGTCCTGAGCGCCGCCTTTGGGATGATGGGAGGAAAATCCTCCCGGGCGGATTAGGGATACCTAAACATTAGATACGCCTACAATGGGGGAAAGTCAAACCAGGAGACCGGGACAGGGATGACAACGCGTCGCGTGAACGCGAACACGGAATCGGTTGATAACTATCTGAAGGCCGTCTTCGCGCTCGGAGGAGCAGAGCGGGCGCGGGTTACCAGCACGGCCCTGGCCAAACGTCTCGGAGTCGCTCCCGCTTCGGTAACCAATATGCTTCAAAAGCTGGCATCTTCGTCGCCGCTGCTCGTGGAGTACGAACTGCACCGCGGAGTGCGCCTCTCCGCCGCAGGCATGCGACGCGCGCTCGAAATCGTGCGCCACCATCGATTGCTGGAAGCTTTTCTCTACCAGATCCTCGACTACCCAATCGAGGAAGTCCACGACGATGCGGAGCGACTGGAGCATTTCATTTCCGAACGCTTCGAGGAACGGATTGACGCAAAGCTCGGGCGGCCACAATTCGACCCCCACGGGCACTGCATTCCCGCTCTGAACGGGAAAATGTCGAAACAGGTTTCCAAACCGCTCACTGAAGTCGAGGAGGACGGCGAGTTTGTCGTCGATAGTGTCTCCGATCGGGATCCGGCATTACTTCAGCGGCTCAAGCGGTACGGCGTCATGCCCGGCGCACGCATAACTGTGCGCCGATCCGCGGAGGAATTCCTGCTTCGTTCTGGCAAAAACGCTCGCGTCCTGCATCTCTCCAATTCCCTCGCGGGCGCAATCTGCATTCGCCGTTCTAACGAATGACCCGGACGACCGGTTGGGGTCGTTCGTTCGCACTGCACTGGCAGGCAAAGCTCCTGGCGATCGTCCACTCCTCACCTGTTAGGAGAACTTTGGCTTGAGGGAAGATGACGCAGGTGCGGATGCCGAGAAAGGAAGGGGTGCGGGCGGCGATTTCAGCGTTCGAGCGCGGGCGAGGGTCCAGGCCCAGAGCACCGCGACGGTAGGCGCGTCGAGGCTGAGCAGATGCCAGTGCAGGGGAACGGCGGCGAGCAGCGATCGCCGCTTCTCGCCGGCTCTGGGAACTGAAGCTACGACATGCACATCTCCATTTTAAAAGTGGAAGTGGTACCATAGCTCCTCCTTCGGGCACAAACGTCCCAACCGCGTCAAGGGCAGTGCTTCCAGCGCCTTTGAGGAGCGCACTCGTGATACAGGAGTTCTGGTACCAGGGCGTCCCGTTATTTTGGGGCATTGCTGGCTGGCATCAAAACTTATGTTGAACCAACCCGGTGATGATCATCACTGCTTAGGCACCCACAAGCATGATCCAGCATCCGTTGAATAGCCATCGACGTGTTCTGGCGCTGATTCGACCTCCTTGCATCAGCGATGCCCATGCATAACCCAAGATTAGCCACACTAACGCGATTCCAATCGGGCCAAAAAGCAAAACGGCAGTAGTCTGTCGCACTTCATCCTCTCTTATCAGTTAGTGGCGCATGAGAACAACCCGGCGGCGTAGGAGAGACCGTCATAGCCAAGCTTGACCAAGCCAACTCCTGATGCAAATTCAGCCGCATCAATTCCGGTGGATGCGAGGCTCGACGCTCCCTCTAAGGTCTGAATTGTTTGACCAGCACCGGTAACAGATGACCAAGCACCACCGACCGCGGCGTCCGTCGTAACTCCGGCAATGCCCTTCTGCACGGCAGTTGTTCCACCGAAGCCTAGATATGTTCCAGAGAATGCGACATCCGCGACGGACACACCTTGCGTAACGGCACTCGTCAGGCCGCTAAAGGCATTTCCCCCAAAGGCATTTGTTAAGAAGCCGCCTGCGCCTCCGTTATTCCCAATGCCAAGAGCATGCAACCCGCCAGCTATGCTGTACTTGTTGGCGAAGTTTGCAGCACAAGTGAAGAGTCCCGGTTTATTTGGGGCTCTGTCTAGCCCGAACGGGTCGATGAAGTTAGTGGGGCTGTCCCCAACGTAGGCATAATCGTTCGGACCCGCTCTGAACCCCATCGGGTCTTCGCTAATGAACCTGCCGGTATTGGGGTTGTAGTACCTGGCCCGATAGTAATCGATTCCAAGGCCATCGAATTCCCTACCGGTATAGGCGAAGCTGTTCGTGCTGGTGCCGCTGATACTCATGCTGCCGTACGGATCGTAGGAATATTGCACCTGAGTATTGCCAGAGGTATCCGTTAGTGCGATTGTGCTGCCGAGGGCATCCGTCAGATAGGCAGACGTGCCGATTGCGTCCGTCCGGCTAAACCGCTCGTCCAGGCCGCCAGTGAGCAGGTTGGCTGTTGGAGTGGCCCCGTTCAGCTCCTGGACAGGGTTGAGGCCGTCATAGAGAAAATTGGTGTTGGCGCTCAGCATCGTCTTGCCGAAGCGACGTCCCAGCCCGTCGTAGACGAAGGTCGCGCCGTTGTTGTCCGCCGAGACGAGATGGTTCCGGGCATCCCAGGTATAGCTGTTCGTGCCGTCGTTGAGGGTGTTGCCGTCGGCGTCGTACGTCATCGTGGTCGATCCCCACTGGACGAGTTGATTGTCGGCATTCTATATCGCGTTGGACACCGCCGTAGGCAACGCGCCCGCAATCGTGTAGCATCTTTGCCAGTCACTCCCGCAAACCTGCGGTTCACATAACGCTCACAATCGGGAATGTTTGCAAGGCGACTACTCAACGTAACTGCTGTTGTCGTCGACTTCAACTTCTGCTGTTAGACCTCATGCGTTCTGCCCTGCGGATCGCACAATCCCCGCTGCCAGATGTTCTTCCTTGCCTTGTAATAACCAGTATGTCGTAACGCCAATACCTAACGCGGTCAACACAGACAGTGTGTAAACATAAAGTTCAGCGTGAATAATTTCTAGATCCACTAGAGATATACAACCTACAAATCCGACAGTAGCCGATGCTATCCACCAGGCCACGACCGGATTGTTTGCACCCCGGCGATAACGTTGATATGCCACCGTAGCAGCCATCCAATTCGACAGGGAGGAAATCAGCAGACATATTTCCGGCGGCCGCAACGCCATCGGAATCGATGCCGATTGGATTACTAGAACGATGCTGGCGAAAAAGATCGGACTAATCATATAGCCAAAAGCGGCAACAAAGAGCCTTCTGGATCGAGGACGCCCAAAATAGCTTATCGGAATATAGCCCCCGACCTGATCTGGCGAGTCGGTTAGAGCCGCGATGCGGTAGCAAACATACACACTCGTAACAGCAGCAGCAAAGCTTAGTATCCCAATGGGTAAGCCATTATCCCGAGCGGTGATCCACATCCGGCTCAGCCCCGTAATCGTGGCCAGCCATCCGGCGAGCGGAAATATACTAATAGGGCGACGCCCGAAAATATGCCATCTCAACTTATCGGAATCTGGCCGCACATTTCGTACTTGAATGACCTGTCCTAACGCAACAGTTGTTAAGAGAACGGCAGCGGCGAGATAGGGGGCTCCTGCAACCTCAATGGTTGGCGATGAGTTATAGAATAAGGTGGCGGCAATCACAGTCATGCCTAAGAGACTTGGGCCTAAAATTGTGGTACGAAACATACGAAGGCTGCCCTTCCCACCGCTCAGTAGCAATGGTTGTCAACGATATTCACAATACCAGTAGTTGTCAAAATCACTGGCATGGAAAGGAGAGCCCCGGCTGCAGCAAAGAGATGGGTGGTTTCAATAGTTGCCATACCGAGCGCCTCACCTCCCATATCTCCCGCAGCAACCTCCGCCGTGGCTCCGGCAAGCAATTCGGGGCCATATGCGAGGATGACTCCTGTTTCCAAGGTAAGCGCCCCCGCGCCTATGCCAAATTCCGTCCATGCCGTTCCGCAGCCATTTGAGTTTCCAGGGTTTCCAGGGTTTCCAGGGTTTCCAGGATTTCCAGGGTTTCCTGGTCCGCCTGGTTCACCCGGTCCGCCTGGTCCGCCTGGTCCGCCCGGTCCTCTGTCCATCCCTAGCGGATCGATGTAATTGAGAGGATCATCTCCGACATAGGCATATTCATTGGTTCCGGCTGCGAGGCCGATGGGGTCCTCAGAGATGAATCGGTCGATTGCCGGGTTGTAGTATCTGGCCCGATAGTAGTCGATACCAAGTCCGTCGAACTCTCTGCCGGTATACGCATAGCTGTTGGTGCTGGTCCCGCTGATGCTCATGCTGCCATATGGATCATAGCTGTATTGCGCCTGCAGAGTGCCAGTGGAATTGCTGAGGCCGATGGTACTGCCGAGCGCATCTGTCAGGTAGTTAGACGTGCCGCTCGCATCAGTTCGGCTGAATCGTTCATCGAGGCCCCCGGTGAGAAGATTGGCGGTTGGCGTCGTTCCGTTCAGCTCCTGGACGGGATTGAGACCGTCGTAGAGGAAATTCGTATTCGTGCTCAGCATCGTCTTGCCGAAGCGCCGTCCCAGCCCGTCATACACGAAGCTGGCGCCGTTGCTGTCGGCGGAAACGAGATGGTTTCTGGCATCCCAGGTATACGTGTTCGTGCCGTCGTTGAGCGTGTTGCCGTCGGCATCGTAGGTCATTGCCGTGGATCCCCACTGTGTGAGCTGATTGTCGGCGTTGTACACCGCGCTCGCAATAGCAGCAGGCAACTGGCTGGTTGCGAGGCTCCCGCTTACCGCGATTCGCCGTCCGTCGAGATCATAGCTGTAGGCCAAATTCTCCGGTGCAAGGGCCGCACCCTGATAGATGACGCTAGTCAGTTCCGATGCAGCGTCCCAGGCATACGTGGTCGCTACACCATTGGGAAGCGTCATCGCCGACCGGCGCCCGTCTCCGTCGTAGGCAAACGTAACGTTTGCTGAACCCTGCGCAATGGAGACGAGGCGGCTGTTGTTGTCGAACCCGTAGCTTGTCGGAGACTGCCCGGACACGGTCATCGTTTGCCGCCGCTCGTCGGCGTCGTAAGTGTACGTGACCGAACCCAGCGACGTCGTTTCGGAGAGCAGATGGAGCCAGGTTCGGAGCGAAGTCGTTCTCCAGATACCGTGGTTCGAGCATGAAAATGAACATCCTCAGGGAAACCGACACCGACGTGGCCGCGGGCCAGACCGTCCACACCAGCATCCATCCCGATCATATTTGGCTCTGCGTCCATTCGCACCCTGCGACAATTTGTCGCACCCGGCTTCTGCTTTGCCGCCTGAGTACCGAGCTGGAGTCTTGTTCCGCAGGTCGATGGAAGTATTGAAAAGATTGGGGCTACCGCTGGGCAGCCCCGTTTAATCGATGATTATATACTTGACGCAAGGTTAGCCACCTGCTATGCTGTCTTTGTTGGCCGGGCTTGTTTCTTCGGATGTGCTTCTTTCTTAACGTGTTTAATCACATCCGGGTGGAACAAATGCTTCATCGCTTCATGGGTTTTTAGCTTCCGTGGATGCTTGGCTGGCTTGGAGGCATTAGACATGGCAGACTCCGTTAATCTCTGTGCTTTGATCGAGCAGTTCGGCAGTGAAGACAAGTGCCGCGAGTACCTTGAGGCGTTGCGCTGGCCGGATAAGGTCCGCTGCCCTCGCTGCCAGTCGGAAAAGACTTCCCAGATTGTGAAGCGCAACCAATTTGACTGCGATGCTTGCCGCTACCAGTTCTCTGTGACGGCGGGGACCATATTCAACGATTCCCACCTCCCCCTGTGGAAGTGGTTCCTGTGCGTCTACCTGCTTTGCGAATCCCGCAAGGGGATGAGCGCGAATCAGATCAAGCGGACCTTGGGCATCTCCTACAAAACGGCCTGGTATCTCTGCCACCGTGTCCGGGCGGCGATGAAGGAAGTCAATCCTGAGCCTCTGGACGGCATTGTGGAGATGGATGAGACGTGGATCGGCGGAAAGTATCGCGGACCCGATGGCCGCAAGAATCGGACGGCGAACAAGGAAATTGTGGTCGGCATTAAGCAGCGTGGCGGGGAACTTCGCTTCTTCCATGCGGAGGATGTTAAGTCCGGCACGCTTGCGAAGTACATCAAGGAAAACGTCTCGCCCGAAGCGGAAATCATTATGACGGATGAGTGGAACGCATATCCCAAAGCAGTCAAGGATTCGGGGATTCACGGCCTGGCTCACAAGACGGTGAACCATCACGCCGGAGTCTACGTTGACGGCGACATTACGACCAACGGCATCGAATCCGCGTTCTCTCTGCTTAAGCGCGGCATCGTGGGATCGTGGCATAAAGTCTCTGCGAAGCATCTTGCGGCCTACCTCGATGAAATGACATTTCGGTTCAACAATCGGAAAAACCCCTATCTTTTTCGAGACACCTTGACCAAGCTGATTGAAACTCCCGTTCTGGAGTACAAACAACTCACCGCAGCCTAAAAAGTCTGTGCTTGGGTACACGCTATAGGCCCTTTAGACCAAATCCGAAAAACGACAGGGTTTGCAGGGCCGAATGGCGGAGTGGCTCTTTCATAATTGAAGCCAGCAGCATTGAGATGATCTCTCAGAACACCAGAACCGGAAATCATTGTTTCTGAAGCTGGAGCAGATATCATTCCTTCTGCCGCGACAAGATTCTTGTCGCAAAAAACAACCAGTTTTAGGGTGGGAAACTCAATATCTGACTGGACCGTAACCACGGTTAGTACCGGAGCATCATCCCGACTGGAAACGTCTAAGCGTTGTGTGATCGTCAGATGTCCTTGGCGAACCGGAGGAGGGTTACTGTCCCCTTGCGAAGGAGGATTGTTTGTCACTTCCACCTCCACGGGCTTACTCCCCCTGACGAACGGGCTGTTCCCTATCGCGTCCACCTTCTTACCCTGAGCGGCCAGTTGAGCCTTCAGGTCTACATTTTGAGCTGTTAGAGAGTCAATGAGGGTCTTGTATTGTGCCCCCATCGCTGCCGTTACGTTGTTGGTAGTTTGCGTAGCGGTTCTTTCAGCGGCTTGTGTAATCGCGGCATCTCGATCTGACATGGCCTGCCTAGCAGTGCGAACTTGCTGCCAATACG
>JBAUGH010000491.1:0-3341 GCA_049679565.1 Acidobacteriaceae bacterium | reverse complement strand
GAATACCAGAGTCGAGGCAAAACACTGCCAACTTTGTTGGGGCTGGGGGCCTTTGGAATCAGCCACAACACGAAAGTAAGGGATTGACAAAAAACAGTACGCAGCAGCGAGTGCACAGTACCCAGTGCACAGTGCGCAGTCCTCAGTGCACCGGGGGCGGAAACGCGGACGGCGAGCTCGATTTTGAGCTACTGCGCGGCGCGGGCTGGGGCCATGGTGGTGAGGTTCGCGTTTTCGTCCAGTTCGAGGCGGAGGTAGTCCCAGACGACGCCGCTTTGCAGGTCGCCGGCGGGGACGGTGAAGGTCATGGTGTTTTCTCCGGGATGGAGGAGGGCGGCGTCGAACATCAGCGTGCGCTGCTGCCATAAGCCGTGGTCGGTGTTGTAGCGGATGGCATTGGTCTGGATGAGGCGGGGATTGCCGGGGTTGCGGTTGTCGCCGAGCGCGCCCACACTCTTGCCGTTGACCGCGATGGGCAGGCCGTCGCGCAGGCCATCGACGCCGTCGAGGCCGACGCGCAGAGCCGCCACTCCATGGGGCTGCCGCTTCATGGTGAATTTCACGGTCCAGACGGTTTCGCGTCCCTGGCCGTAGACTGCCCAGGGGCCGCGCTCGTTGGTCTGGGGATATTCGGCGAGCGATTCGGCCTTGACCCAGCCGAAGCGCTGGTTGGCGGGATCTTTGGCGGCGGGATTGACGAAGGAGAGATTGGTGGCGTGCGGGACCTCTTCAAAGAACCAGTCTTTGGAGGGAGTGCTTTTTCCGATGGTGTAGGTGATGTCGTGGGGGAAGAGGAGCGCGTAACGGAGGTTCCAGCCCCAGAGCCAACTGTCGGCGGGGTCGCCTTTGAAGAACTCGCGGGCGCTGCGGTCGGGGTAGCCGATTTGCCAGATTTGTTGGCCGTAGCGGACGGGCTTCCAGACGAGCTTGCCAAGGTCGAGAGTTTTGCCTGGCTCGACGGTGATGTTGGCCTGGGCGAAGGAGCCGAGGACGCCGTCGGCGTAGGCGTGCAGGGTGTAGGCGCCGGGGCGAACCTTGGAGATCGTGAACGTGCCGTCGGGATTTCCATCGGTGAAGAACTGGTAGTAGCCGGCATCGTGGATCCAGCTGCCCTCGTCGGGATTGGGGGATGGGATGTGGAAGCCGCCTGGGTGCTGGGCGAAGCGCTGGGCGAACTCAGGGTGCTCCTTTGCGAATTGCTGGAACATCGCGGCGCGTTCGGCGTTCATGCGGGCGATGGTGGCCGCATCGGCGTCGGGATGGGTGAGGCCGACGAGCAGATTAGGCAGGGTTTTCTCCGAGCCTTTGGGGGCGAGGGGATCGTCGAGGACGATGCGGCCGGTGACGGCGCCGCGCTCGGCTGCGTCGGGGTAGTCCGCGCTGTGGACCCAGGAGTAAGGCCACTCGGCCTGCTGCTTTTTCGCCTGGGCGAGGGCATCGGTCCATAAGGCGTCGGCGTTGTCGCGCCAGCTTGCGGGCAGGGTGGGATTGCCGGCGGTTGCGGCGAGTGTTTTCAGCTCGGCCTGGGTGGTGGGCTGGGGGTGGTCGAGGCGATTGACGTAGACGAAGATGGGGCCGATCAGCTTCGTCCATGGCTGGCCGGCGGCAATGCTGACGCGGGTGCCGTCGTAATGGCCGCTGTGCCAGTAGTCGAGGAGGATGGGCGGCGGGTTGTCGTTAGCGCCGAGGTGCGCGTCGAGGTCGAGGCGGAAGGGACCGCCGCTGAGGTACTCGGTGGAGGGATTGATGAACCAGACGCCGACGTGGTCGCTGGTGCTGGACCAGCCGTAGGCGGGGGTTCGGTACTGGACGCCGGAGTAGCTGTACTTATGCTCGACGGAGTTTTTGTAGTACCCGGTGCTGAGGATGCGCTGCTCTTTGGCGTGGACGACGACGCCCGCGCCCCAGTCGGCGGGCGAGGCTTCGAGCATGGTGCGATCTTTGTCGACGGTGATCCAGTCGAAGCGCTGGCTCATTTCGTCGATGAAGCGGTCTTCCGCGCCGACGCCGGCGGCGGGGTAAGACGCGGGATGGTTATAGATGGCGTAAGTGTAGACGCCGTGATCGCCGCGGCCGAGGGCATAGCGCAGCTCGATATCGCAGAGGGTTCCGCCGCCGGGCGCGTGGGGCGAAAACATGTACGTTCCTCCACCGACGCCTTTGACGGAAACTTCGGCGCGCTGGCCGTTGTTGGATTGGGGATCGATGGTGATGGAGTTGGTGAGCTGGGGCGCGCCCTGGGGCGTGTGCTCCCAGATGCCGTGGCTGCCGGTGTCGTAGCCGCGGTAGAGCAGAGAGGTCAGGAGGCCAGTGTTTTTCTCGATGGTGACCTGAACGATGCCATTGTCAAGGGTCCAGGAGGAGCCGTTGTCGGTGAGGGTGACGGGCGGGGCGGCGTTGTCGGCGCGTGATAACGGTGCGGCGAGAGCAAATGCGAGGAACGCCAGGGCAATCGCCCGGAACTTGCGCATGGATTTCCAGCCTCTTGGGGAGAGCGGTTCTGAAGTACACAGAAACAATTTCAAACAGGACATTCCTGGTGACGGGCGGGTTGGGGGAAAAGACGCGGAGGGTTCTTCCCACTCAAGCCAACGGCGGGCTTGCATGGGGCACCCGGTTAGTTGCGGGTCATGAGGTAGTAGGCGGCGGGGGTGATGACGAGGGACAGGACCATGGAGATGAGGAGGCCTCCGATGACGGCGATGGCGAGGGGCTGGAGCATCTGGGAGCCGGCGCCCAGGCCGAAAGCGAGGGGCAACATGCCGGTCATGGCGGCGAGCGCGGTCATGACGATGGGGCGGAGGCGGCGCTGGGCGGCCTGGAGCATGGCGTCGCGGGCGGTGAGGCCGGCGAGGCGGAAGCGCTCATCGGCATCGAGAAGGAGGATGCCGTTTTTGGCGACGATTCCGATGACCATGATGAGGCCCATGAAGGAGGCGACGTTGAAGGTAGTTCCGGTGATGAGGAGGGCGAGCAGGACTCCGAAGACGGAGAGGACGGAGGAGATGAGGATGGAGGCGGGCGCCCAGAAGTTCTGGAACTCGACGAGGAGGACGCCGAAGACGAGGACGAGGGCCATGATGAGGACGCCGAGCAGCTCGCGGAAGGATTGCTGCTGCTGCTGATACGTTCCGCCGTACTGGACGCGGACGCTGGGCGGGAGGCGCAGGTTGCGGACGGCCTGCTGGACGCGCTGAATAGCGCCGCCGAGGTCGGAGCCTTCGAGGCGGCCGGTGACGGTGATCATCTGCTGGAGGTTTTCGCGCATGATCTCATCCTGCGGGGGGAGATCCTGGATGTTCGCGAGAGAGCCGAGCGAGGCCATTTTGCCGGAAGAGCTG
>JBAUGH010000490.1:0-3799 GCA_049679565.1 Acidobacteriaceae bacterium | reverse complement strand
CGCCGGAACCGCGACCAATTTCCCTCAGGTCATCGGCATGGCCGCCACCTTCGACACCCAGCTGGTCCACACCATGGGCGTCATCGACTCCACCGAAGCCCGCGCTAAATACGACGAGGCCATTCGTAACAATCAGCATGAACAATTCTTCGGCCTCACCTTCTGGGCGCCCAACGTCAACATTTTTCGCGATCCGCGATGGGGCCGCGGCCAGGAAACCTATGGTGAAGACCCATTCCTGACTGCCCGCATGGCCGTAGCCTTCGTCACCGGCATGCAGGGCGACGACCCGAAATACTTTCGCGTCGTCTCCACGCCCAAGCACTACGCTGTCCATAGCGGGCCGGAGCCGCTCCGCCACCAGTTCAACGTCGACGTTTCCCCGCACGACCTCGAAGACACCTATCTGCCCGCCTTCCGCGCCGCCGTCACCGAGGCCCACGCGCAGTCCGTCATGTGCGCCTACAACGCCATCGACGGCGTGCCCGCCTGCGCCAACACCATGCTCCTACGCGACCACCTTCGCGATGACTGGCACTTCAACGGATACGTCGTCTCCGACTGCGCCGCGGTCGCCGACATCGCTACCGGCCACCACTACGCCTCCGACTTCGCCCACGCCGCCGCCGATGCGGTCAAAGCCGGCGACGACCTCGAATGCCGCTATCAGGAAGGCTCGGCCTTCCCCTCCCTCGTCGACGCCGTCCACCAGGGACTCCTCTCCGAAGCCGACATCAACACCGCTGTCCATCGCCTCTTCCGCGCCCGCTTCGAGTTGGGCATGTTCGATCCGCCTTCGAGCTTTGCTTACGGCCACATCCCGTTCAGCGTCGTGAATTCGCCCGCGCACCGACGCACATCGCTCCAGGCCGCACGCGAATCCATGGTCCTGCTGAAAAACGAGAACCACACCCTCCCGTTGCAGCCTTCCGTGAAAAGCATCGCCGTCATCGGGCCCACCGCCGAGCTGGTCCAGTCCCTGCAGGGCAACTACAACGGGCCGCCGCCCAGCCCCGTCTACCCCGACGAGGGCATCGAGAAGCGCTTCGCTTCCGAAACAATCCACTACGCTCAGGGCTCCACGCTCGTCGAAGGCATGGCCATCCCCATCGAGCACTCAGCACTCCAATCCGCGTACAGCGCCGGCGCGGAACCCAACTACGGCCTCACCGGCGAATACTTCCCCACGCCCGACCTCTCCGGCCGGCCCGTCCTCAGTCGCACCGACCGCAACATCAATTTCAACTGGGATAAGGTCGTCCCCGTCCCGGGCCTCGAGCGCAACAACTTCTCCGTCCGCTGGACCGGTATCTTCACCCCGCCCGGCCCCGGCGACTACCAGCTCGGAGTCCGTATCAACTACTGTTACTCATGCGAAAACTCCGAAGGCTTCCGCCTCTACCTTGACGGCAAGCTGCTTCTCCAGAGCCAGGGCAAGACCGGCGAGCGCGGCGGCGGCTCCGATGTATCTGTGCACTTCTCTGATACAAATCCCCACCCCATCCGCCTCGAATACCTCCACGGCACCGGTTCCGCCGGCATCGACCTCACCTGGCAGCCGCCTGCCGACGTCCTCCGCAACCAGGCGGTCGAAGCCGCGCAGCAGTCGGACGTCATCGTCGCCTGTGTAGGCCTCTCGCCCAACCTCGAAGGCGAACAGATGCCCGTCCACCTCGACGGCTTCGACGGAGGCGATCGCACCTCCATCGCCCTCCCCGCCGTCCAGGAAGACCTCCTCAAAGCCGTCGCCGCCACCGGCAAGCCGCTCATCGTCGTTTTGCTCAACGGTTCGGCTCTCGCCGTCGACTGGTCCGCCCAGCACGCTGCCGCCATCCTCGAAGCCTGGTATCCCGGCGAAGAAGGCGGCAACGCCATCGCCGAAACTCTCGCCGGCGACAACAATCCCGCCGGCCGCCTGCCCCTCACCTTTTACGCGGACCTGTCGCAGCTCCCGCCCTTCACCGACTACTCCATGCAGAACCGCACCTACCGCTACTTCACCGGCAAACCTCTTTATCCGTTCGGATACGGCCTCAGCTACACCACCTTCGCCTACAGCGATGTGAAGCTCCCGCGGCAAGTCCGCGCCGGCGATCCCGTCACCGTGCAGACCGACGTCAAGAACACCGGCACCCTTGCCGGCGACGAAGTCGTCGAGCTCTACCTCACCCAGCCGCGCGGCTACGAAACGCCCATCCGCGAATTAGCCGCGTTCAAGCGCATCCATCTCGCCGCCGGAGCCACCGCCCATGTCGGCCTAATGATCGATCCGCGCTCCCTCGGCCAGGTCGACGAGCAGGGCAACCGCATCATTGTCCCCGGCGACTACACCGTGTCGGTCGGAAGCGGCCAGCCAGGCGACGCATCGGACGTGAAAACCGCCGCCTTCACCATCACCGGCAGGAAAGAGCTGCCAAAATAATCCGCGCAGCCCGCTGCTACCCGCTACAGGCTACTTTTCTGTTCCCTGTCACCCGTAACCTCGTCTGCACCCTACCCCCTGCACCCTGTACCCTGCTGTTGATGCCCTTCCGCGACTTCCTCGGCAACGAGCCCACGGTCCGCCACCTGCGCGAATCGCTCGCCGCCGGCCGCCTTCCGCATTCGCTCATCCTCGCCGGCCCGCGCGGCGCCGGCAAATACACGCTGGCGATCATGCTTGCCCAGGCCACGAACTGTCTCAACCCGCAAATCACCGACGGCCTCCCCGACTTCTGCGGTGTCTGCTCCAACTGTCAAAGGATCGGCCAGTCCCTCGACCTCGACGCCCGCTTTGCCGAAGCCGTCGCCACCCGCGAAGACCTGCGCGACGCCGACAAGCGCGACACCCGCATCCTCATTCAGACCCACCCTGACGTCCTCGTCATCCCGCCCGACCCGCCGCAGCTGCTCATCAAAATTGGCCAGGTCCGCGTCCTCACCCGCGAAATCTACCGCGTCCCCGGCGAAGCGCGCCGCGCCTTTTCCATCTTCACCAGCGCGTCATTCATGAAGGAAGCCGCCAACTCCCTTCTCAAAATTCTCGAGGAGCCCCCCGATCACGCCACCATCATCCTGCTGGCGGAAAACCCCGGCGAGCTGCTCCCCACCATCCGCTCCCGCGCCGGCCTCGTCCGCCTTGGAGCCGTTCCCACCGAGCAGATCGAGACGCTCCTGGCCGATCGCCGACGCGACCTGAAGCCCGCCGAACGCGACCTCATCGCCCGCCTCGCGGAAGGCGCCATCGGACGCGCCCTCAGCTTCGATCTTGCCGCCTACCTCGCCGCCCGCGCCGACGCCATGGTCCTGCTCCGCAACACCCTCTCCCAGGCAGACAGTTCGGACCTGTTCAAAATCACCGAAACCTACCGCGCCGGCGCTGAAGGCCAGGAGAAAACCGCTGCCCTGCTCCGCGCCGCCGCCTCCGTCCTCGAAGACCTGCTGCTCCTCAAAGCGGAGACCCCGCAGCTCGTCCGCAACATCGATCTCCAGCGCGAGCTCGCCGCCATGGCCGCCGCCGTCTCCTTCGACTGGATCGACTCCGCCGCCCGCGGCCTTCGCCAGGTTGAGTCCGGCATGCGCCGCAATCTGCTCCGCTCCCTCTCCCTCGACAGCTTCGCCGCACAGCTCAGCCAAACCGCAAATCTCTGACCGCCGTTTCGCAGGCGTTGAAACTTTCTGGGGCCGGTGGGAGTCTCAGGGGTTAGCGCGGGGTCAGGAACGGCCTCACTTGTCGCGATTTTCCGATCCTTGCCTGTCCCGGACGTCTCCGAAACAGGGTACCCCGCGCTTTGGCAGGTTACGACGTGACGGGCCGGCG
>JBAUGH010000489.1:0-22424 GCA_049679565.1 Acidobacteriaceae bacterium | reverse complement strand
GTTTCGTGCCCTGGCTGTTGACCCGCAGCGATCCGTGGCTCGCCACGTAGAACACCACCGTGTCTCCGCGCTGCGGCACGTCCACCAGGTACTTCTGCATGGCCGCCAGAATTCCCGCTCGGTCCGTTTGCTCCGACGGCAGAAGCACGATCCCAGCGCCGGGATGCGCCACCGCCGGATTCGTCATTAGCACCACCTGTCGCGCGGGAAATCCAAACCTGCTCACCAGCAAGTCGGCCATGGCCTGGGCGTCGTTGACGGAGCCGTCCAGATTTGGAAATGATCCCAGCTCGCATCGCCCGTACGCGCATCCCGCCGGATGCTGGGCCGTGCTCCCCGGAGGCTGGTAGGTGTTGATCCCGATCAGCAGGGCGCGCCGTGTCTGCGCGGGCACTGCCGTTCCGGCGCATACCAGGAAAACCGCCATGCAGACACCCGCCGCGCAAGTTCTCACACTCGCTCCGATGGGGGAACTGGCGCAAGTATAGCGCGCCTTTTCGCAATGAAAGCCGCTCGGACGCGTGCCCGGGAAGCGCGCCGTACCGCCCTGTTAATCGCGAACATACTCCCCGTTTTCCGGGATCGTGCTACAAGGGAACATGCTCCGCACCATGAAGCTGGCTCCCGCCCTCGTTCTTGTCGTAGCCGCGCTCCACGCATCGGCCGCCCCTGCGCCGGACGCGCCCGCCCGCTCGCTCTCCGAGCGAACGGCCTCCATGCACCACATGCCTGGTCTCCTCTCGCTCGACTGGGATGCGAAAGCCGGCAGGCTCTACTTCGAAGTTCCGATGAACGGCAACGCCGATCACACCCGTTCGGTCGATCTGCTGTACACGACTTCGACGCCGTGGAGCGTGGGCACCAGCCAGCTTGGCGGCTACGGCCTCGACCGCGGCCAGATCAGCCAGGGCGTGATTGTCCACTTTGAGCGTACCGGCCCGAAGCTGCTTCTGGTCGAACCGAACCTCCGCTTTCGCAGCTCCTCCAGCGATCCCGCGGAACAGGCGTCCGTAGAGGAGTCGTTCCCGCAATCCGTATTGGCGGGGTTTACCGTCGAGGCGGAGGACCCGGACGGCACCGTGCTCGTCGACGCAACCCAGTTCGCGCTGACCGACGCGCACCACGTCGGCGAGGCGCTGGCCCAGGGTAAACAGGGCGCCTACCGCGTTGATCCAGCCCGCTCGGCGATCGTGCTCGACGATACGAAGGCCTTCCCGAAGAACACCGTGCTTGAAGCCCAGCTGACTTTCGCGGACGGATCGCCGGAAGGCGTGCCGCCCGGGCGTATCGTCCAGGAAGTCGCGCCGGATGCGCGCGCCGTCACGATTCGCGAACGGCAGATGTTTGTCGAACTGCCGCCGCCGGGCTTCACCGCGCGCCGCTTCTCACCGCGCGCCGGCTACTTCGCGGCCACGTATCGTGACTACGACACGCCGCTCGGCGTGCCCATCGAGCAGCAGTTCATCATCCGCCACCGGCTGATCAAAAAGGATCCCAACTGCACTCACGCGTGCGAAGCGGTGACGCCGCTGCAATATTATGTGGACCGCGGCGCACCGGAACCGCTTCGCAGCGCGCTCGTCGAAGGCGCCCGCTGGTGGGATCAGGCCTTCCAGGCCGCGGGCTGGGCTCCCGGCACCTTCCGCGTCGACCCGCTCCCGGAAGGGGCCGACCCCATGGACATCCGCTACAACATCATCCAGTGGGTGCACCGCTATAGCCGCGGATGGAGCTACGGCGCTTCCGTCGTCGATCCCCGCACCGGCGAAATCATCAAGGGCAATGTGACCCTGGGCTCGCTGCGCGGCCGCCAGGACTACCTCATCGCCGAAGCGCTGCTCGCGCCCTATGTGAATGGCAAGCCGCCCGCCGACGCTGCTCACGACGAAGCGCTGCAGATGGTGCTGCAGCGCATTCGTCAGCTGGCTGCGCACGAGACCGGCCACACGCTCGGCCTCTCCCATAACTTCGCCGCCAGCAGCTTCCCCCACAACGCCGACCAGACCGTCTCCGTCATGGACTACCCGCATCCCTGGGTCACGCTCGACGCCAACGGCCGCCCCGACCTCACCCACGCTTATCCCGTCGGCATCGGCATCTGGGATAAGGTCGCCATCGACTACGGCTACCGCGAGTTCGATCGCGACGGCCATCCCGTCGAGGATCCAGCCGCTCTCGACAAGATCCTCACTGATTCCGAGAAGACCGGTCTCATCTACATCACCGACGAAGACGCGCGCCCTCTCGGCTCCGCCCATCCCCACGCGCATCTTTGGGATAACGGTACCGATCCGGCCACCGAGCTCGATCGCGTCCTGAAGGTCCGCGCTGCGGCGCTCGCGCGCTTCGGGCCCGATGTGATCCGCGAAGGCGAGCCGCTGGCGCAGATGGAAGACACGCTGGTCCCGCTGTATCTGTTCCACCGCTATCAGACCGAAGCGGCGTCCAAGGAAATCGGGGGCCTCGATTATCGCTACAACGTTCGCGGCGACGGCCAGATGCTGCCGAAGATTGTCGATCCGTCCGACCAGCGTCACGCACTGGCCAGCGTCCTCAAGACGCTCTCGCCGGAAATGCTCACGCTGCCTGAGCCCCTGCTCAAAATGTTTCCGCCGCGGCCGCCCGGATTGCGCCGCACCGAGGAAAGTTTCCCCTCAGAGACCGGCCTCACCTTCGATCCCATTGCTACGGCAGAGTCCGCGGCTGACCTGACGCTGGCTCTTGTGTTCAACCCGGAGCGCGCCAACCGCCTCGTGCAATATCACGCTCGCGACAACGCCGAGCCTTCGCTCGAAGACGTCATCGCCGCCACGCTGGCATCGACCGACCTGCCCGCCGGCGCTCCCGCTCTCACGGTCGAGGTGAAACACGCCGTCGACAGCCGCATCCTCGAAGCGCTCCTCGCCCTCGGCGCCAATCCCGAAGCCTCCGCCGAGACCCAGGCCATCACGCGCCAGGCCGTCACGTCGCTGCGCGCCAAACTCGCCTCGGCCTCCGGTGACGATGAAGACCGGGCCGCCGCCGCGCTTGAAGTCGCGCGCATCGACCAGTTCCTCCACGATCCTTCGAAGTTTGTCCCGGCAAAACCGATCCCTGCACCACCCGGCATGCCCATCGGCGAAGAGGCGGAGTAGCCCGATACGCGGAGCGGCTCTCTGCTGAGCGGCTCCGCGGCTAGGTCACCCCAAACGGCCACAGCCGCTGCACCGTCTTGTAGAGCACCTGATCGCACTCCTAGGCGTTGAACACCGTCATGTGATCCCGATAGAGCTCGACGATCCGCGCATACGGGAGTTGCTTCAGCGACACAGGCCAGTTGGTATCACCCATCAGCCGCTCGGCCCCGAACGCATCCCGCAGCCGCGCCACCATCGCCTGCGCATCCGGATAGGGATACAGCATCTTCGACACCACCCACATGTCGGAGATTTTGACGTAGACGCGCGGATACCGCGCCAATTCGAGCAGCAGCTTCAGCAGATCGGGCCGGTCGACCGAGCAATCCGCCATGTGGTCGATCACCACATCCAGCTCGGGATTCGCCTCGACCAGCAGCTTGAGATCCGGCATCCGCGTCACCGGGGCCAGAATCGTCATCGGCACCTTCAGCTCTGCGCATCGCCGCCATAGCGGCGGCATGAGCGGCCCGCGAATCCAGTCGCCCTCCGCAGTTCCAGCAGGACTCAGCCGCACGCCGCGGCATCCCTCCTCCGTCAGACGGCTCAGCTCATCCGGAGCCGCGGGGTCCAGCGGATTCACCCGGCACACGCCCTGGAATTTCCCCGGATACTTCTTCAGCGTGTGCAGCAGAAACCGGTTGTCCCACTTGTAGTGGATGACCTGGATGAGCACCGTTCGTGCCACGCCGTTCGCACGCATTTGCTCCAGCAGCGTCTCCGGTGTCGCATTGGCAGGAGAGGGATGCGCCCCTGCAGCAAACGGAAACTCCGGATTCGTCTCCCACACGTGGACGTGCGCGTCGATCATCGGCGTCCTGGCTTCTCCCAGCGCCGCACGTGCCGTCACGGCGGTCGCAGCCGCCTGAACCAGAAACCGCCTTCGGCTAATCAAATTTGTATCCCCTACGTAATCGGCGCCGGATTGAAGAGCGCCAGATCGTTGTGCAGCCCCCATCGATCCGCGCAGGTCTGCTTCCTCCCGCTGGCCACGTCCAGGATCATGCGGAAGATCTGCTCTCCGACCTCCTCCACCGTCGCTTTCCCCGTTGCAATGGTGCCGGCATCCACGTCGATCAAATCCGACCATCGCTCGGCCAGCGGCGTCCGCGACGCCACTTTGATCACCGGCGCCATCGCCAGTCCGTATGGCGTCCCCCGCCCGGTTGTGAACACGTGCACATTCATCGCCGCCGCCAACTGCAGCGTTCCGCAGACAAAATCGCTTGCCGGTGTCGCGGCAAAGATCAGCCCCTTGCGCGTGACCCGCTCCCCCGGTCCAAACACGCCCATGAGGGCGCTCGATCCCGACTTCGCCACCGATCCCAGCGCCTTCTCGACGATGTTCGTCAGCCCGCCGCGCTTGTTTCCGGGCGCCGGATTCGCGGTCCGGTCCGTTGCGCCGCGTCGCAGATAGGCGTCGTACCACGCTATCTCGCGGATCAGATCGCGCGCGACGTTTTCATCTGCACACCGGGCCGTCAGCAGGTGCACCGCGTCCCGCACCTCTGTCACTTCGGAGAACATGACGGTCGCCCCGGCACGCACCAGCAGATCTGCCGCGTAACCCACCGCCGGATTCGCCGTCACCCCGGAGAATGCGTCGCTGCCCCCGCACTGCAGCCCCACCACCAGATCCGCCGCCGGCCGCGTGACTCTCTTTCGCGCATTGAGCTGCCGCAGCCGCTCCTCGGCCATCGTCATGATGGCCGCCACCATGTCCTCGAAGCTCCGATGTTCCTCATCCTGCAGGCGAACCACTGGCGGCCGTTTCTCCAGAACTGGCAGCAGTTCCGATCGCGGCATCAACAATGCCGGCTGTAATTTCTCGCACCCGAGGCTCACCAGCAGCGGCTCCCCGCCCAGGTTGGGATTCAGGCTCAGGTTCCGCAGCGTCCGAATCGGAATCTCCGACCCCGGCGCGTCGATAGCCACGCCGCACCCATATGTATGCGTCAGCGCAATCACATCGTCTACGTTGGGATACCGCGGCAACAGTTCGGCTTTAATCCGCCGCACCGCGTAATCCACCGTTGGCGCCACGCACTGCACCGTGGTCGTGATCCCCAGGATGTTCTTCGTTCCGACGGTCCTGTCTGGGTTCAGATACCCCTCGAACGTGAACCCTTCCAGGGGCGGCAGTGGTTCCGGAATTGCCGTCGCCATTGGCAGGCCATCCAGCTCCGGCGGCGCAGGCAACCGCACGCAATCCTCGCGAACCCACGCGCCCTGGCGCAGCGGCGTCGCCGCATACCCGATGACCGACCCATAGCGAACGATCGCATCGCCGGCCGCCAAATCCGCGAGCGCCACTTTGTGCGCCTCGGGCACCGCTTCCATCAGCGTCAGCCCTGATGCAAACCGGCTTCCCGCCGGCAGGCCGCCTTCGTTCACCACAATCGCGACGTTGTCCCGCGGATGCACGCGCACGTACAACGGCTGGATCTTTTCTGTGTTCTCGACCGCTCCGCTCATCGTCGCGCTCCTCCTGTAAGGATGACCGCCCCATCCTTCTTTGCGCAAGCATCGCGGGCCGGTCCGCTGACTTTTCGCCCTACCGCATGGCGGTACGTCCACCCCTCTGCGTGCTTCCTTTTCTCCACCCGCTTTCTTCTATAGTTGTGAAACGGCCCCAACACCCGGCCGCACTCGTCATGACGCAGATTTCTCCTCAGGAAATGGCCGCCAAAGTCGGCGCAGGCTTGCTCTCGTTCCCGGTCACTCACTTTGACGCGGAGTACGACTTCACCGAGCAGTCCTACCGCCAGCACATCGCCTGGCTCCTCCAGCACGGCCCGGCAGCGCTGTTTGCCGCCGGCGGCACCGGCGAATATTTCTCCCTTACTCTCGATGAGTTCTCGCACGTGGTGGCCGCCGCGGTTTCTGAGACGTCGGGCAAGGTCCCCGTTATCGCCGGATGCGGCTATGGGACCCGTACCGCAGTCCAATTCGCTCAGAGTGCCGAAAAAGCCGGCGCCGATGGCCTCCTGCTCCTTCCGCCCTACCTCGTCAACGCCGAGCCTGCCGGGCTCATCGCCCATGCCCGGGCGGTCTGCCAGTCCACAAAACTCGGCGTCATCTTTTATAACCGGGACAACGCCATCCTCGACGAAACCGCCCTCGAAAAGCTCTGTCACGCCTGCCCTAACCTCGTCGGCTTCAAAGACGGCCATGGCGATATCGAACTGATGACCCGCATCCACGCCCGCCTCGGCGACCGCCTTGTCTATATCGGCGGGCTGCCTACCGCGGAGACCTTCGCGCTCCCCTATCTCGAAATCGGCGTCACCACCTACTCTTCCGCAATCTTCAACTTTCTCCCTAATTTTGCGCAGGGCTTCTACGCGGCCGTCCGCCGCCGCGACCACGCAGCTGTCGCCGCCGGACTCCGCGACTTCGTCCTGCCTTACATCGCCATTCGCCGCCGCCGCAAAGGCTACGCCGTCTCCATCGTCAAGGCCGGCATGAAGGCGATCGGCCGCGACGCCGGGCCCGTTCGCCCGCCGCTCACTGAACTCGACCCCGCCGAGTTCGAAGATCTCAAACGCCTGATCGCCGATCGCAACTGAGGCCATGCAGCGGGAAAGAACCACCCACATCCGCTACCTGATCGTGCTGATGCTGTTCATCGCCAGCACCTTCAGTTATGGCGACCGCGTCGTTCTCTCCATCGCCGCGGTCGACCTGATGCGCGACCTGCGCCTCGACCCGCTTCGCCTCGGCTACCTTTTCTCCGGATTCAGCTGGGCCTACGCGCTTGCCCAGCTTCCTGCCGGCGGCCTGCTCGATCGCTACGGCTCGAAAACGGTTTACGGCATCAGCATCATTGGCTGGTCCATCTGCGCTCTGCTGGCCGGCTTCACTGGATACCTCCCCGCAGTGGCCGCGTTCTACGCGCTCTTCGCGCTGCGTCTTCTCTCCGGACTGGTCCAGTCTCCTGTCTTTCCCGGCAACGGACGCATTGTGGCTGCGTGGTTCCCAACCGCCGAGCGCGGCACCGCCTCGGCCATCTTCAATTCGTCGCAGTATTTTTCGCTCGTCTTCTTCGCCCCGATCATGGGCTGGATCGTCCACCTCTGGGGATGGAAGCAGTGCTTCTGGTTCGCCGGGGTCGTGGGCCTGGTATTCAGTATCGTATGGTTCCGCGTTGTCTACGGGGTCAAGATCCACCCCCGCATCAGCCAGGCGGAAATCGACACCATCGAAGAGGGCGGGGGGCTCGCCGGTCTGGACGCGGCCGGACGGCCCCGTGCAAACACCCTCACCTGGTCGACCATTCGCTGGCTGCTCGGCAAGCGCATGCTGGTCGGCATCTACATCGGACAGTTCTGCATTACCACGCTCACCTGGTTCTTCCTCACCTGGTTTCCCGTCTACCTCAGCCGCGCGCGCCACATCTCCATCGTCAAAGTGGGATTTCTCGCGGCCCTGCCCGCACTCTGCGGCTGCTTTGGCGGCATCCTTGGGGGAGTCGTCTCCGACCGCCTTCTCCGCGCCACCGGGTCTCTCACCTTTGCCCGCAAGGCCCCCATCGTAGCCGGCATGGCTCTCGCCATGACCATGGTGGCCTGCAACTACGTCAACACCCGCGCCGCGGTCGTCGCCCTCATGGCTCTCGCCTTTTTCGGCAAGGGCTTCGGCGCTCTCGGCTGGACGGTCATCTCCGATACTTCGCCCCGCTCCCTCATCGGCATCAACGGCGGCCTCTTCAACCTCATCGGGAACCTCGCCGGCATTACCACCCCCATCGTCATTGGCTATATCGTCACGCGCACCGGCTCCTTCCACGGAGCGCTTGTATTCGTGGCCGCCACCGCTATGATGGCGATCGTGGCCTATCTTCCCATTGTTGGCGAGATTCGCAGACTCGACGTTCCCTCCGCTCTCGTCCCTGGAGCCTTCCCGTGATCGATCCCGCCGCCGCTTCTTCCAGCCCCCGCGTCCGGTCTATGCGCGTCATCCCCGTCGCCGGCCAGGACAGCATGCTGCTCAACCTCAGCGGTGCTCACGCGCCCTATTTCACCCGCAACCTCGTCCTCCTCGAAGACAACGCCGGCAATGTCGGTGTCGGTGAAGTCCCTGGCGGAGAAGCCATCCGCGAGGTCCTCGAAGCCGCCAGGCCCCTGGTCATCGACGAGAAAATCGGCGCGCGCCAGCAGATCCTCGCCCGCATCCGCCGGCAGTTTGGCGACCGCGACGCCAATGGCCGCGGCCTCCAGACCTTCGACCAGCGCACTGCCATCCACGCCGTGGCCGCGGTCGAATCGGCGCTTCTCGACCTGCTCGGCGAATTCCTTGGCGTCCCCGTCGCCGCGCTCCTGGGCGAAGGCCAACAGCGCGATCGCGTCGCCGCCCTCGGCTATCTGTTCTTTATTGGCGACAGCCGGAAAGCGAATCTGCCCTACCGCAGCGAGGATTCCACAACCGCGCCGTGGTTCAAGCTGCGCAATCGCCCTGCTCTCTCCATCACTCCGCTGCTCCGCCTGGCCGAAGCTGCCCAGGAACAGTATGGTTTTCGCGACTTCAAACTGAAGGGAGGCGTCTTTTCCGGCAGCTTCGAGATGGAAGCCGCCGCCGCCCTCGCGGAGCACTTCCCTGGCTCCCGCATCACTGTCGATCCCAACGGGGCCTGGTCACTCGAAGAGGCCATCACCCTCTGCCGCGGACGCAGAGGCATCCTCGCCTACGTTGAGGACCCATGCGGCGCCGAGCAGGGCTACTCCGGCCGCGAGATCATGGCCGAATTCCGCCGCGCTACGGGGATTCCCACCGCCACCAACATGGTGGCCACGGACTGGCGCCAATTGCGCCATACGGTTCAGCTCCACGCCGTCGACATCCTGCTCGCCGATCCCCATTTCTGGACCCTGCAGGGCTCCGTCAACACCTCGCTGCTCTGCCGCGACTGGGGCCTCACCTGGGGATCGCACTCCAACAGCCATTTCGACATCTCTCTCGCGATGGCTACCCACGTGGCCGCTGCCGCCGCCGGACAAGTCACCGCCATCGATACACACTGGATCTGGCAGGACGGCCAGCGCCTCACCCGCGAGCCCCTTCGCATCGCCGGCGGCTTCATTGCCGTCCCCGACCGCCCCGGCCTCGGCATCGAGCTCGACATGGATCGCATCGAGCAGGCGCACCAGCTCTACCGCCGCATCGCAACCCACACCCGCGACGATGCCGCTCCCATGCAGTTCCTCGTTCCGGGCTGGACCTTCAATCCCAAACGCCCCAGCATGGTTCGCTAGTGGCGCAAAGTTCGTTCCCGGAGCACCGCGTCTTACATCGAGCTGATCTTGATGTACCGTCGTATATCCGGCGCCATTCGCCATGCAATCGCCGCCGTCGCCACACCTGCTGCTATCCAGATCAGGGTCTTCATGGTGTTCCTCCTGTCGCGGCGCCTTCCAGGGCCGCGCCCGCCATCAGTCTGTTCGCGAGTTGACCAATCATCTTCACCGCCTCCGGAACCGCCGCAGCCACTTCCGGCGAAAGCCCCATGCGGCCCTCCAGTTCCTTGCCAAAATCCCCCGGCTCGCACCCCACCAGGTAGACCGGTGCCCGAATCTTCCCCAGCGACCGAGCCATCGCCAGCACCCGAACCGGATCCATTCCGTGGGGATCTACGTCGCCCAGCTCGCCGCCCGGCTCCGCCTCTTCCGGCTGCAACAGGTACAGTGTCCCCACCGTGCCACCCCGCGAAACCGCATCCACCAGCACTGCCGCCTTCCACGGGCAGAGCAGCGCGTACGCCAGATCGAGTCCGCGAATGCCATAGTCCCGCACTTCCACGCCCGCCGGCAGCGCGCAACCAGCCAGCGCCTGCGCCACTTCGAACCCAAATCCGTCGTCGCCCAGAAAAATGTTGCCGATGCATGCGATCAGGATTCCGTCATTCATGGAACCTCCACGCGCAGCGGCTCAATCTCTTCCGGCGAGAAAAAGAAGCGGTGCCCGGCCTGCCGCAGCAGCCCCATGTCTCTGCCCGGATCGTCCTCCAGCACCACCGCGAACTGCAGATTCCCCTCGAGGTCCTGCTCGATCGCCTCCACCATCGCCACCTTCCCGTGCATCGCCATGTCCAGGATGTCGGCCTTCCTGTCGTCCGCCTTCCTCCCCGGCCACAGCCTTACCCGGTCCCCCTTCCGCACCTCAACCCCAAACACCCGCACCGACTCGACCGCCGGCGCCTCTTCGAACGGATTCCACGGCTCCATCTGCGCCTCTGCGTGAGTCACCCCGGGCGCTGCCGGCCGCATCCCGCGGACCGCGCCATGCAGCTTCATCAGATGCTCGGCGGGCAGCGTCTGCGTTCGCTCCAGAATCGCTGCGGCCCGCGCATCTCCCTGCCGCATCTCCGCCTCTTCCTCATCGGTCAGGGTCAGCACGCGGAGCGCCAGCATCTCGTCCATTTCCGTTCCGTCGAAGAAATCGCCGGTGCTCTCCGGAGCGATCCGGGGATGGTCGTACAGGATGATCGGCGAACACAGCATGCGCGACCGGTCGCCCGTCTCTCCCGCCAGCACCGGAAAGACACCTCGATTTACACACGTCGCCGCATCAGTTACAACTTCCGCCCCGGGATCGAGCAGGGACACGAACGCTCCACCCTCCACGCCCAGCAGAAGGTGTGCAGACACACAAGCCAGGCTCTGCGCGTCCGCCGGCGACGTATCTTCCACGGCCGTCGTCGTCTCGTTCGCAAATACCGCACGCAGCCGCCACAATCCATCGCGCAGCAGCGTGGCTTCCATCCGGAGCCTCCCCACCGGCATCACGCCTGGATTCTTCTCGCTCCGCCCAGGCTGTCCGAAATCGACCTCTCTCACCCAGCTGGCCGCCAGCTCGCCCAGCGCAATTCCTTCCACGCCCCCGGACCGCACGACTCCTTCGCTCCATGCGCCGGGATCGTCGTCCGCGCCCGGAATCAACTGCAGGAAGCGCACCCGCGCGCTCACCCGGGCTCCCGCTGTTCCCGCAACCAGCACCTCCGCCTGGAACGACCAGGCCTCCGGCGGCTGCTGTCGTTCGGCCCACGTCCGCGGAACCAGCGTCCCAAAATTCCACCGCTGCCGGTTCTTCAGCGACGAGGGCCGGTAGGGATACAAAATGTACCCCTCGTACAGGACGGCATCGGCAATTCGTTCCAGCGGCGCAAAATTCATGGCTCTTCTCCCTTCCCCACCGTCGCGCGCTCGCTCACCTCCGCCCGCTCTGCCTGATCCATCAGCAGGGTCAGGACCCGATCCCATCCCGCAATCCCGCGCGCCGTGCGGAATCGATGCAGCCGCTCCAGTGTCTCCTTCGGGAGCCGCAACCACGCCGTCTCTCCGTAGTGCGCCGCGATCGCCTCCTGCCACACCTGCACCGGAACCTCGAACCGCGCCTCCCGATCCCATGGGATCTGCGCGATCTGCAGCATCCCGCTCGCGCTCGTATAAAACACGGTCCCGCTGAATACCGCCGAGGCCCGGATGTTCCCCGCCTCCAGTCCGTAGAAATACTTCGTCGCGGCTACGTCGAAATCCAGCGTGCAGGGCAGCGGCAGTTTCACTGTCGTCTGCCCGGTAAAGTTCGGCACATTGATGGAGAACGAGGTCCACACCAGCGGCGTCATGGTCCGCGCCCATCGTTCGCGCTCTCCGAACAGCTCCAGCAACCGCGCTTCCTCGATCGCGTTGTACGCCCGCCCCAGCGGCTGGATGCGTACCTGGCAGTTCAGGCCGATGGAGCGAATCGTCTCGGCCTCCACGTTATTGGTGATCTCGAGCCGCACCGCGATCGTCGGCGCCGCTGCCGACGGCAGAGCCATCGCCTCTCCGCCTCGAAACGACAGATCAGGCATGATCGCCCGCTCTGACTCGCAGTTCGCCGAAAAACCGGGCCACCGCTGCCCACACTTCGGGCCCTCCGGACAGTCCGCGCCAACTCGTGCGGATCAGCCCCGCCAACTGGTAACACACATCCACCGGGACCACGAAATACGCGTGCTCCTGCCCGATCCGGTTCACCAGCAGCGCTTCCACCTCCGGCTCCATCGCGCGCGCGACCGGATCGCGCGCCAGCCGCTCTGCGCAGCTTTGCAACGCAATCGACGATTCCACCACGCCTGCGGGGCTCGGATACAGCGCCACCACCTCGCCCTCCTCGCCTCGCACAAAGAAGGCGAGGCCAATCGGCAGCGCCATCTCGTCCCACTCGGCGTCGCTGAAAGCGAAGTCGCGCAGCCGGACCACGCGTCCCGGCACGCGCCGATACCGGCTATTCTCCTGTCCGCAGAAGAGCAGCGCGCACGCCGTGCAGGCGCACGACACCCGCCGCGAGGTCCGCTCCAGCAAGTGGGGATGTTCCGGCCCCAGCGCCGTCCCGCACAACTCGCACCGTTCCAGCTTCGGCTGCGCGCGGGTAAAGCGGCGCAGCGCAGCCAGGCCATCGCCGGTTGTTTCGGTTGCATGCATCGCGTCGTCCTAAGCCGGCGGCAGATGCGGCATTCGAGGATCGATCGGCTCCCGGTTCTTCGCGTTGATCCCCGTCGAGCTGCGCGCGGTCGCTGTCCCGTTCTCGCGGCCCGGCTCCTTCTGAGACCGCACCCACTCCTCGCCCTTGTGCGTTCCCGGAGTATGCGACGGGGCATCGGGTCTTGTATGTTGACGCGCCATGATCTCCTCCTCCTTTAGCTCACCTGCAACGTCACCAGCTCCACATGGGGCGCGGCGGCCACTTCCTCCACCACCACCGACCGAACCTCCGGCGCTGCCCGATAAATCGCTTCTTCCACCGTGCTCTTCATCGTCTGGGCCGATCCCGAGCAGTGCCCGCAGGCCCCGTGCAGCCGGAGATGCACCTCTGCCTCCGTGATGGCAGCCAGCTCCACATCGCCGCCATGCGAGTTGAGATAAGGCCGCGCCTCTTCGAGCGCCTGCATCACTCTCGTCTCCAGCGGATCGGGATGAATACCGTGCAGTAACAGCACGCCCGACACGAGCTCGTCCGCGCCCAGCCGGTCCACGGCTTCCTGCCCACCAGGCAGATCCGTCATCGCCTCGAGAATCCGCTCCAGCGCCACGCCATGCAGTTCCACCACCGCCTGCAGCAGTTCCGAGGCCACCGCGCGCATCGCCGGATCGCCACTGCCCTCGATGCGCGTGATCAGTTCCTCGATCCGTTCGCTGCGGCGCGAAAACTCCCGCGCCGCCATCAGCGATGCTCCTGCACGCCGACGCTGTCCTGCGCCCCGAACATCGGCACGTGCCGCGCCTCCAGCAACTTGGTTTCGCCCTGGTACATATGGACGCCGCACGGCAGGCACGGATCGAAGCTCCGCACCGCTCGCATGATGTCGATGCCTTTGAACTTGTCCGGGGGATTCTCCTCGAAGATGGGCGTGTTCTGTATGGCATCCTCGTACGGCCCGGGGGTTCCGTAGATATCGCGCGGGCTGGCGTTCCACGGCGTTGGCGGATACGGATGATAATTCGCGATCTTACCGTCGCGAATCACGACGTGATGCGACAGCACGCCGCGCACCGCTTCGTGGAAGCCGCATCCGATCGCATCCTGCGGCACGGTGAACTCGCTCCACGTCTTCGTCCGCCCGGCCAGTACTTCCTTGAGCGCCTGCTCGTAGAAGTGGAATGCGCATGCCGCCGCATACGCCTGGAAGTATGTCCGCGCCCGGTCCCGTTCAATCGCGTTCGACCACTTCGGAATCTTCCACTCGAACTCCACTTCCTCCTTCAGCGCCGTCTTCGGCAGACGGATCTTCACGCTCGTGCCCGTCGCTTCCACGTAACCGATGTTCACCAGCCCGGCGAGGGCCGTCGACCACAGGCGGGCGATCGGGCCTCCGCCGGTGTCCAGCGGCAGATGGTCGCCCGTCCGTTTGTCGTACCAGCGGGGCGACATCACCCACGTGTACTTGTCGCCGAAATTCCGCTTCTGCGGCCGTGGCAGCGTCGTCTGATTCCACGGATGGTTCCGGTCCACCGGATTCCCCAGTGGATCGCGGCTCACAAACGTTTCCCCGTTCTCCCACGAGTCGTAAAACGAGCTGCCCAGCAGAATGCGGATGCCCAGGTTGATATCGACCAGGCTGTTCGTCGCCAGCTGCCCATCGACCACCACGCCCGGCGTCACGAACATCTTCCGGCCCCAGTCCGCCATGTTTTCGTAGGTGTAATCGCAGGCCGCCGGGTCGTTGAACGATCCCCAGCACCCCAGCAGCGTCCTTCGATAGCCCACCTTCTCGTAGCCGGGCAGCGCGTCGTAAAAGAAATCGAAGAGGTCATCGTGCAGCGGCACTACCCGCTTCATGAACTCCGCGTATTTCGCCAGGCGGACTGCAAAATCGTTGAGCACCTGCACAGTGGCCGGCGTCCCGATGCCGCCCGGATAGAGCGTCGAGGGATGCACGTGCCGCCCTTCCATCAGACAGAACATCTCCCTGGTCAGGCGGCTCATCTGCAGCGTCTCGCGATAGAACTCTCCGGTGAACGGGTTCAGGGCGGTCATGATCTCGCCGATGGTTTTGTAACCGTGCTTGTCACCATTGGGTGCGGCGGCGTGCTGTGCCTTCTCCCACACCCCGGGATTGGTCTCTTTGACCATGTTTTCGCAGAAGTCCACGCCCACCAGGTTGTCCTGGTACAGGCAGTGATCGAACATGTACTCCGCCGCTTCGCCCAGATTGATCAGCCACTCCCCGGTCGCCGGGGGCTTGACGCCGAAGGCCATGTTTTGCGCATAGACTGCGCAGGTCGCGTGGTTGTCGCCGCAGATGCCGCAGATGCGGCTGGTGATGAAGTGGGCGTCCCGCGGGTCTTTGCCTTTCATGAATACCGAATACCCGCGGAAGATGGAGGAGGTGCTGTAGCACTCCACCACTTCGCGGTTCTCGAAATCGATTTTCGTGAAGATTCCCAGGCTGCCCACGATGCGCGTGATGGGGTCCCAGTTCATCTCCACCAGATTGCGCCGGGATTTTGAAGCTGCGGTCTCGGGAAGCACTGTCGTTGCCATGAATTTCTCCTCGCTTTGCTGCGTGTGCGTGGACGTTGGTCACGTGGCTGCGGACCGGGAAGGCTTCTGCCGTTCAGGAAGCCTTCGGATAACCGCGTGCAATGGATTCGGTGCGGCTCCCGATCTTCGGTGTTTCCCGTTTGTAGCCCGTCGTCAGCTGATCTCCGCGGTGCCGCCACTTCGGCTCCTTGTTCACCGTGGCATTGGTAACCGAACGCAGACTGCGAATCATCCTTCCGTAAGTGCCGATGCCGGCGGTGGAGAGCCGTGCTCCGGGCGGCTCGTCCATGAAGGGCATGAATTTGTCCGGGAATCCCGGCATGGTGCACCCGATGCAGATGCCGCCCACGTTGGGGCACCCGCCAATGCCGCGCATCCACCCGCGCTTGGTCACGTTGCAGTTCACTACCGGGCCCCAGCAGCCCACCTTTACCAGGCACTTCGGCGATCCATACTCCAGCGCGAAATCGCCCTGCTCGTAGTAGCCGGCGCGATCGCAGCCCTCATGGACTGTCTTCCCGAACAGCCACGTCGGCCGCAGCTGCTCGTCCAGCGGAATCATCGGCGCCAGCCCCGCGACCTGATACAGCAGGTACAGCAGGGTCTCGGTGAAGTTATCCGGCTGCACCGGGCAGCCGGGAATATTGACCACCGGCAGCCCGGCCTTCGACCGCCAGTTCCAGCCCAGATAATCCGCCAGCCCCATGCAGCCCGTCGGATTCCCAGCCATCGCATGGATTCCGCCATAGGTCGCGCAGGTCCCGATCGCCACCACCGCCAGCGCCTTCGGGGTCAGGCGATCGATCCAATCACAGGTCGGGATAGGCTGCCCGCTTTGGGGATCGGTGCCCATCGCGGCCCAGTAGCCGTCCTTCTTGATCTTCTCGTTGGGAATGGACCCCTCGACCACCAGCACGAACGGCTCCAGCCGGCCCGCCTCGGCCTCGTAAAAGAAGCGCATGAAATCGTCGCCCACTTCATAGGCGAGCACCGGATTGTGCAGATGAACTTTCGGCAAACCAGGAATCGCGCCGAGGAGCACGTCTTCGATGCTGGGCTGTTCGGCGGCGGTCACCGAGACGGAATCGCCATCGCAGCCGAGGCCTGCGGTGATCCAGAGAATATGAACGTCAGAGGGTGGGGACTGGACGCTTTTCAGAGAACTCGAGTCAGAGACCATGCTGCTCCTCCCGTCCTGAATGTGCGGGGAGCCCGTTCAGCGACTCATCAGGAGGCGTTGGGGTACCGTCGCTCAGCGATCGGGCAGCGGAACGTCGCGCTGACTGGGTTGTGAAGGCGGAAAACTTCCCTGCCACCGGGATGAGCGCCGTTGGTGGCGGGATGTCCGGCCCTGTGGAAAATCCCAGCCCTCCAGCTGCGGAATCGGCGCGCAACCCTGCCGCGCCCGCCCGGCTGCCGCGGCCCATCGGCAGGATTGGAGCGTTGGCAAGCGATTAGTATTCTTGCTGCATGCTTCCTGATTGGAGGTCGTCCGGCTCTGTCGTCTGTTTGCTGATCGCAGCCTCGGCGTTGCGCCCGATTGCTGCACCGGCTCAGATGAAAATGCCGGATCAGGCGCTCGTGAAGGCCGATGCGTATGTGAGCACGTTGACAGCTATCCGCCCCCCGGAGCTCCACCGCCGGGAACGTTTTCTGTCCTCCGATAACAATCACCGCTGGCCGCGCTGAGTCCACCTCTACTCCAGCGCCCTCAGATTCTTGCGCAGACCCCTGGTCTCACCCGTTCCAAACATCGCTTCCACTTCGTTATGCGTTCGCTCCCACACCGGCGCCGCCTTCGCCAGAAGATTCTTACCCCGGGCCGTCAAATGGAGCAAGCGTCCACGCCGGTCCTCAGGATCGACGGTCACCCTGACCAAACCGCGGCGCTCCAGCGGTTTCAGCGCAGCCGTCAGGGTGGTCCGGTCTATCGCCAGCAGTTCCGCCACTACCGCCATACCGGGCGCCTCTGGCCGGTTCAACGACATCATCAGGGAAAACTGCCCGTTCGTCAGGCCCACGGGCCGCAGCGCCTCGTCGAACCGCCGTGCCAGCGCCCGCGCCGCCCTCTGCACGTGCAGACACAGGCAGCAGTCCCGCACCCGCAGCGTCGTCGCAAAAGGAACTCCCTCAGCTCTTGACACATCTTCCACTATGTTGATATCAACATAGTCTGTCAAGCCCCTCCTGTTCCGGACGGACCTGACCCGCGTTTCTCCCCGGGCCTTTCTTAAGCAAACCTGCCACAATGGAGGACCATCATGGCTTTCCTTCGTGATCTCAGAATCGCCATCCGTTCTCTCTCCCGCGTCCCCTCCCTGTGGATCACGGTGGCCCTCACCCTGGCCCTCGGCATCGGCGCCAACGCCGCCATCTTCTCCGTTGTCCGCGCTGTCCTTCTGCGTCCGCTCGCCAATCGCGACGAAGCCCGCCTCCTCTACATCCGCCAGAGCGCCCCGGGTATCCGCGACGAGAACACCACGTTTTCCATCCCCGAAATCGACGACCTCGGCAAGCACCTGAAGTCCATCTCCGAACTCGGGACCTTCTCTGAAATCGACTTCACGCTCCAGGGTCTCGGTCAGCCCCGCGAAATCCCCGCCGGCGTCGTCGACGGCCACTACTTCGAGGTCATGGGACTGCGTCCCGTCCTTGGCCGCCTGCTCGGCCCCGCCGACGACGGGCCCAACGCCCAGGGTGCTGTGGTGCTCACCTATAGGTTCTGGACCCAGTCCCTGCACTCCGACCCAACGGTGGTCGGGAAGACCATTCGTCTCGACAGCTTCGCCGGCTCGCGGACGGCCACCATCGTCGGGGTCCTCGAGCCCGCCGTGCCCTACCCCGTGGCTACGGAAATCATCGCCAACGTGGTCACCAGCCCCCACCATCTTTCTGCCACCATGGTCACCGGCCGGGAGCATCGCATGACCGAGCTTTTCGGCCGCCTCGCTCCCGGCGCCACGCTGGAACAGGCCCGCGCCGAACTCCGTACCGACTACGCTGCCATGCTCCAGGCCCACCCCGAGGTCTACAAGCACGACGACTTGTTCACCATCTCAGTCCGTCGCATGCACGACCAGATCAACGCCCGCGCCAACACCATCCTCTGGGTGCTCTTCGCCGCGTCCGCGCTGCTCTTCGTCATCGCCTCCTCCAACGTGGCCAACCTTGTCCTCGCCCGAACCCTCCGCCGTGAATCGGAACTGGCCGTCCGTTCCGCACTCGGCGCCAGCAGCGCGGTCCTCCGACGTTCGCTTCTCGCTGAAAGCCTCGTCCTCTGCGGATCCGGCGTCGCCGCCGCCCTTCTCATCGCCGCGCCCATAGTTTCCATCCTCGGCAAATACGCCGCGCGCTTCTCTGTTCGCGCGGACGACCTCCACCTCGACTCGACTCTCGTCTGGTTCGGCATCGGTCTGGCCCTCGTCGCTTCGATCTTCCTCGCTTACATCCCGCGCCTGCCATCCACCAAAGCCTCGCCCGCCTCCGGACTCGCCGTCGGAGGAACCAGGAGCGCTACGGGCTCGACCCGCCGTCTCCGCATCTTCGCGGTCACGCAGATCACCGCATCGTTCCTGCTCCTCGTGGGCGCCGGCCTCCTCCTGCGCACGCTCTACGATCTCGAATCCACGCGCCCGCCGTTTGACACCTCGCGCGTCCTCGCTCTCAATCTTCCTCCCATCACCTACGGCCGCACCCCGCAACAACAGCAGGACTTCAATCACGAAGTCGTGCGCCGGGTCTCCGCTCTGCCCGGCGTGAAGAGCGTTGCCACCGGCTTCAGCGTTCCCTGGCGTGACTCCCAGGGCCTGAGCATCAGCTTCGCATTCTCCGTCGATGGCGCAACCCGCAAGAATGGCGATGAAGATCTGCGCGCCAATTTCCGCTCCATCTCGCCGGGATTCTTTCCCACTCTCGGCGTTCCGCTCCTCGAAGGCCGCGACTTCCGCGACACCGACAAACAGGGCTCCGATCCCGTTGTCATCATCAGCAAAAGCGTCGCCGACAGCCTGTTCCCCGGCCAGGAAGCCGTCGGCCGCACGATGCGCTGGACCGACGGCGTCATGAAGTTCATCGGGATCGGTTACGAGTCCCGCCGCATTGTTGGCGTGGTCCCCGACCTCGACGACGAGAACATCATTCCCAACCCCTCGATGACCGTCTATCAGCCGGTCGACCAGGAAGGCTGGGGCGGCCGTCTTTTCGTCCGGACCGAGGCCGATCCCTACCCGCTCGTTCCGGCCATCGTCAAAACCATTCAGGGCATCGCCGCCGATCAGCCCGTGGAGCGCGCTGCCACGCTGGAGGACATCCGCGCCGCAGTCCTTTCTCCCGATAAGCTCAACGCGCTTGTCTTCGGCGGATTCGCCGCCGTCGCCCTGCTCATCTCGGTCGTCGGCGTCGCGGGCGTGCTCGCCTTCTCCGTCAGCGGACGCACCCGGGAGTTCGGCATCCGCATGGCTCTGGGCGCCGAACCCCGCCACATCCTCACAGACGTCCTGCGCGAAGGTTTGGTTATCGCCTCCATCGGAGTCGCCGCCGGTCTCATCGTCGGGATCGCTGGCGCACGGGGGATCGCTGCGTGGATCGGCCAGGTTCACATGCCGGGAGCGCTCAGCTTTACCGCGTCAGCGGCTGTGATTCTCGCTGCCGCCGCCATCGCCTCCGCTATTCCCGCCGCCCGGGCGGCCCGCGTCAACGCCGTCGAAGCGCTGCGCGCCGAGTAACCACGCAGCAATGCGGCGACGACACTCGGCTGCAGATGTCAGGTACGGCCGCCGCAAGGGATGGGGAGCCCGTGGAACCTGCCTCTCTGATGAAATGAACTGACGTTCACGAGGCGAGCTCGCCCATCCGTGGCGGCCGATGCTCGATTTCCGGATTTCCCGCTCCCTGGGAATCGCAATCTTCTGGCCTCAACAGTTAATCTGGAACCTGGTCGCCGCTTTCCGGCGGAGGTCCGTCCTTAACTACAAATCGCGTTGAGAGGAAAAGCATGAAACCTGCCCCATGGAACAACCTCGTGCCCCCATTCGCCCTGGCTGCTGCCATTCTTCTATCCATCCCGGGACACGCACAGCAGGTTCTCACTGGCCAGGCCGCTTTCACTGACTGGAGTCAGCAACAACCCGGCGTCCGTCATCACCTGACGGTCGGCGACCTTCCTGCACCGAATCCCGCCGAGGCCGTCAATAACACGGCACACATTGTCGGGCGGCCCAGCGGCGCGTTGCCGATCGCACCTCCGGGTTTCAAGGTGACTCTCTATGCCGGCGGCGATGCCGCTCCGATGCAACGCGCCGACAATAAGGAACACATGAGACTCAGCGGGGGCACCTTTACCATGCCCCGCTTCATCCTCACCGCACCGAACGGCGATCTGTTCCTGGCCGACTCCGGCGCAGGCACCATCTTCGTGCTCCGCGGGGTGAAAGCCGACGGCAAAGCAGACCAAATCGAAAAGTTTGCCGCCGGCCTTGATCACCCCTTCGGCATCGCGTTCTATCCGCTCGGGGACAATCCGAAGTGGGTCTACATAGGCAATGCAACCACGATCCAGCGTTTCCCCTATAAATCCGGGGACCTGCACGCCGAAGGCCCGGCGCAGACCATTGTGCCCAACCTTCCCGGCTACGCACAGCTGATGGGCGGCGGACACTGGACGCGCGACGTTGTCTTTACTCACGATGGGCGCATGCTGGTGTCGGTTGGCTCCGGATCGAACATCAACAACCCGGACACAGACTATGAACGCACGGGCAACGGCGACCAGCCTAAGGAATTCCATCGGGCGGACATCCTCGAGTACACCCCCGAGGGCAAGTTCATCGAAGTCTATGCTCATGGCATCCGCAACTGCGTCGGCGAGGCCATCAACCCGATTACCGGCCAGCTCTGGTGCTCAGTCAACGAGCGCGACGATCTCGGCAATCATCTGGTTCCCGACTACGTCACCAGCGTGCCTCGGGGCAGTTTCTTCGGCTGGCCGTGGTACTACATGGGTGGCCACCAGGACCCGCGCCTGCCGCAGCCCTGCGCCAACGGCACCGGGCTCGATCCGCAGCTTTCCGCGTCCCTCACCGAGGCTGAGGAAAAGAGCTGCAGGCACGTTGATCTCGCTTCGCAGGTCCGCAACCCGGATGTCCTCGTCCAACCGCACATGGCTTCCCTCGAAATGGTCTTCTACCCCGACCACAAATCTCAAGTCCCATCACAATTTGACGGCGATGCCTTCGCTGCTGAACACGGCTCCTGGAACCGCGACCCCCGCGCGGGCTACGAAGTGATCGTTGTTCCCATGAAAGATGGTCACGCCAGCGGCGAATACGATGACTTTCTGACCGGCTTTCTCACCAAAGACGGACAGGTATGGGGACGTCCCGTGGGCGTCGCGATTGGCAAAGACGGCAGCCTCTTCGTGACTGACGACGGGTCACGCAGCGTCTGGCACGTGACTTACACGGGGAAGTAACCGCGGCGGAGGAAACAGCGACCGGCTTCGCCGCAGTCATTCCGGAAAGATGGCGGCGTGGATCGATCGGGAGGCACGCAGGGGGCTGGAAGGCAAATCGCGCGCCCAGCCCTTTACCGGGTTGACACCCGCAAAGTTCAGCGCGACTCCCACCGCCGTGGAAAGCAGAATCAGGGCGTAGAACCGACGTGCCTGTTTCCGTTTCCGACTCCTTGAAATCTGTGTCCGAATCACAGGGGCACAGATCTTCGAGGTCGGCCGGTACACGCAGCTTGCTATCGACAGGTCCAACAGCCACCGTTAATGCCGCGGTCCCCTCAGGAGTGCTACCATCGCTCGGACGAGCGATACCGTAATACACGGGCCCCTGCCGTCACACTTCGCCCGCCCCGAGCAACATCCCCGGCCTGCAAACCAGGACAGTCGGCTCGCATCCCTGGATTTCCAAAAGATCCCCACGCGCGACCCCGCGCTGGCCCCCAGCCCAATATCCAAAGAAAGGATGGCAATGACATGCCCGAAGCTACCTGGAAGCCTCACGAAAAACACGGACAGCTGACGACTCAGAGCGACTTACCTGACAGCGTCTTCGCGTTTCCGAAGCAGCGTAAAGAACCGCTGACCGACGCCGAGCATGTGCGCAACGCAATCGCGCGTTTCGATCAGGTCACCGGCGTCTCCGACTCCGACCGTGCTTTGGCGTTCGCAAACATCGAGAAAGCTGCACAACACTACGGCGTCAACCTCAGGGAAACGTC
>JBAUGH010000488.1:0-8156 GCA_049679565.1 Acidobacteriaceae bacterium | reverse complement strand
TGGAGCGCAGGCTTTATCCGCGCGATGGCTTTGCCGCGCATTTGATCGGCTACGTCGGCGAGGTGAGCGAAGAGATGCTCGACGATCCGCGCTACGCCCTCTATGAGCCGGGCGACGTGGTGGGGCGGTCGGGCGTCGAAGCGTCGTACGATGCCGTGCTGCGCGGTGTCGATGGCTCGCAGGACGTGGCCGTCGACAGCCACGGCCGCGAGATCGGGCGGTTGGGCATCGAGCCGGCCAAGCCCGGCCAGAGCCTCCGCCTCACCATCGATCTCGACATCCAGCGCGCCGCTGAAAACGCTCTCGGCGACCGCAACGGCGCGGTCGTCGCCATCGATCCCCATACCGGCGAAATCCTCGCCCTGGTCAGCCGCCCCATCTTCGATCCCAACGAGTTCGCGGTCCGCATCTCACGCGGCGAGTGGAATCAGCTCATCACCGATCCCAACCACCCGCTGATGGACAAGGCCATCCAGGCCCAGCTCGCTCCGGGATCGACCTTCAAGATCATCATGTCGTACGCCGGCCTCGAGCAGAACGTCGCCCAGACGTTTAAGGTCGACTGCGCCGGCGGCGCCACGCTCTACGGCCACTTCTTCGCCTGCGATAAGCACCACGGCGAAGTCGATATCGAGAACGCCATCCCCTGGTCGTGCGACACCTATTTCTACGAGCTGGCGGCCCGCCTCGGCATCGACACGATCGCCAAATACGCGCACTCCGTGGGCATCGGCGAAAAAACCGGCATCGACCTTCCCGACGAAGCTTCAGGCGTCATGCCCTCGACCGAATGGAAGCTGCGGACCTTCCACGAGAAGTGGTACGCGGGGGAAACTGTCTCGGTCGGCATCGGCCAGGGCGCGGTCGCCGTCACTCCCATCCAGCTGGTGCGCGCCATTGCCGGCATCGCCTCCGGCGGCGCGCTGAAGCGGCCGCATGTCGTCTTCCCCAGCGAGGTGAGCCCGGAGATGCGGCAGCAAATCCTCGACAACTATCCCGGCTCCGGCGACGTGACCGTCGAGGAATCGCCCGAGACCTGGGAGATCATCACCGAAGGCATGTACAACACCGTCAATGGGCCGGGCGGCACCGCGGCGCGCTCCCACCTGCTGGGCATCGACTTTGCCGGCAAAACCGGAACCGCGGAAGTCGTGAACCACAGCGCCGGCGTCAAGAGCCTCGGCAGCGGCAATGAGCGCGCCAACGCCTGGTTCGTCGGCCTTGCGCCCCGGCGCAATCCCGACATCGCTGTCGTCGTGCTCAGCGAGCACGGCGGCTGGGGAGCGGATGCCGCCGCGCCCATCGCCGCCCGCGTCATCGAAGCCTACGTCGACAAGCAGCGCCGCGAACACCACAACCTGGTCGCGCAGACGCCGAAAAACGTTGAGGTGGGGGCGGTCTGGTCGAATCCGGATGCGCCGAATGCACTCGGCGGGAAACCGCTGGCGCCTCAGCCGGGACAGGGGCCGAATCCCCAGGTTGCCGCGATCCGCGGCGGACGCTTCAGCGTGCCGGTGCATTGAGGCGGACTCGAACTTGTCTGCTTAGCGAACCGCCCGCGCCACCGCCGCCGCCAGCCCATCCAAATCGTGCGGATCGGCCTCTGCCGCCGGCTCCCATCCCTGTTCGCGTAAGGTCCGGCTCGTCACCGGCCCAATCGACACCGCCCGCAGTTCCCTGGGCCGCTTCACACCCGCTGCCTGCAGCAGCGCCAGCAGATTTGTAACCGTCGAGGAGCTTGTCAGGGTCGCCGCGTCCGGCATTTGGCCCGAATCCGCGAAAAGTATGCGCACAGCGGTTACAGATGACTCCGGAATCACCGTCCGGTAGGCCTCCACCACATCCACTGTTGCCCCGCCAGCCCGCAATGCGTCGGGAATCACGTCCCGCGCCACGGCCGCACGAGCCAGGAGCACTCGCTGGCCTCGTACCCGGTCCCCGAGCGCCTCCACCAGTGACTCCGCCACGTATTCCTTCGGCGTCACCGCAACCGTCAGGCCCAGCTCTGCGATCGCCCGAGCCGTCGCTGATCCTACCGCGGCAATCTTCAGATGCCCAAATTGCTCCGTATCGATCCCCAGCGCTGCTCGCCGCGCCCAGACCGCTTCCACCGCATTGACGCTGGTCAGAATCAGCCAATGATCTTTTGATAAATTACCCAGTGCAGCATCCAGAGCCGCATACGACTCGGGCGGAACGATCTCGATCGCCGGAATCTCGACGACCTCCGCGCCCAGCGCCCGCAGCTTGTCTGTAAGCTTCCCCGCCTGATGCGCCGCGCGCGTCACCAGAATGCGGCGTCCGGCCAACGGCCCTGCCGTCACGGCGCCGCGACCTGCCCGCCGGCAGCCATGCCCAGCAGCCGCGCCGCGCCCTGCTTCAGTAGTTCTTCGGCCACCCTGCGCCCCAGCGCTTCGGGATCGCCGCCCTGCCGGTCCAGCACCACGCGCAGCACCTCCGACCCATCCGGTGACGCTACTGCGGACACGATGCTGTACCCCTCATCTCCCGGGAAGCAGTGAATCCCGATCGGCACCTGGCATCCACCGCCCAGCGCGGCCAGCGCCGCGCGCTCCGCCGTCACCGCGTAGCGCGTCGGCTCGTGATTCAGAAACTGGAGCGCATCCAGGGTCCGTTCATCGTCCACCCGCGCCTCGATGGCCAGCGCGCCCTGCCCCGCCGCCGGGCACAGCACCAGAGGCGAAAAGCACTCTCGCCGGTGCTGCGTCAGCCCCAGCCGCTCGAGGCCCGCCGACGCCAGCAGGATCGCGTCGACCTGCCCCTCGGCCAGCTTGCGCAGCCGGGTATCGACGTTGCCGCGAAACTCCAGGCACACCACGTCCGGCCGCTGCGCCTTTAGCTGCGCCTGCCGCCGCAGGCTGCTGGTGCCGATGCGCGCCCCGTGCGGCAGAGCTTCGAAGCTGGCGTACCGCACCGAAACGAACGCATCCCTGGGATCGACGCGCTCCGGAATCGCGGCAATCGTGAACGGCGCGGCCAGCTCCGTCGGCAGATCCTTGAGGCTGTGCACCGCCAGATCGATGCGCCGCGCAAACAGCGCTTCCTCGATCTCTTTGGTGAACATGCCCTTGCCGTCGCCCTGCTGCCCGCCGCCTACCTGGGCAAAGGGAACGTGTTGCATGGCGTCGCCGAGCGTTTTGATGATCTCGATTGTGACTTCGTGTCCGGCCGCGCGCAGCCGGTCCGCGATATGGTTCGCCTGCCACAGCGCCAGCTGCGATCCGCGCGAGCCGATGCGCAGCGTTGTGTTTTTCATTCCCTGGGAATTGTGCTGAGGATGGGGCATTGAGATTCCGAGAATCAGATTCCGAGAACCAGCGTATCGCGTCCGCGCCGCTTACGGCTCCCCGACGTCGTTGTCGGCCCTGGGCTCGGCCTCGGATTCGGTCTTTTCCCGCGCGGACTCCGCCTTGTGCGCGCCGCATTCCCGCTGGAACATCCCTCGGATCGTCTCCAGCGCCGCTTCGTCCCCTTCGCGTGCCGCGCTCTTCATGGCCTGCAGCGGCAGATGCAGAAACTTGTTCATCAGCCCGCGGGTCAGCGACTCCACGGCCGCCTGCTGCTCCGGCGTCAGCGACAGCAGCAGGTTCCGCTGCCGGCGCAGCTCCGCCTGGCGCAGCTCCTCCGCCGCGCCCTGCGCTTCCACGATGGCCGGCGCAATATCGACTGTCCGAATCCGCCGCCGGAAGCGCTCCGTCTCTTCCGCGATGATCGCCTCGGCGCGCTCCGCCTCACGGCCGCGATCGACCAGATTTGTCGCCGCTACCGACTGCAGGTCGTCGATGTCATAGAGGAACATCCCTTCCAGCCGATTGACCCGCGGATCCACGTCCCTCGGGACCGCAATATCGATCACGAAGATCGGCTGGTTCTTCCGCCGCCGCAGCATCTCCTGGGCGTGCTCTACGCCGAAAATCTGTTCGCTCGATCCCGTCGAGGTGATGATGATGTCCGCTTCGTGCGCCCGCGCGTGCAGGTCCTCGAAGCGGATCGCCTCGCCCATGAACTGCTCCGCCATCCGCAGCGCCCGATCGTAGGTGCGGTTCGCCACACGGATCGAGTCCGCCCCATGCTGCATCAGATGCCGCGCCGCCAGCTCGCTCATCTTGCCCGCGCCGACGATCAGGATCCGCTTGCCTTCCAGCGATCCGAAGATTCGCCGCGCCAGGTCCACGGCCACCGAGGCAATGGACACCGAGGACGAGCCGATCTCGGTCTCGGTCCGCACACGCTTGGCGGCTGAAAACGCGCTCTGCAGCAGTTTGTCCAGCGGCCCGCGAATCGCGCCCAGCTCTCGCGCCACCGTCCACGACTGCTTCACCTGCCCCAGAATCTGCGCCTCGCCCACCACCATCGAATCCAGGCTGGACGCCACGCGGAACATGTGGCGCACCGCCTCTTCATCCTGATAGCGGTAGAGGTGCGGCTCCAGGGCTTCCCGATCCACCGAGAAATGCTGCGCCAGGAACTCCGGCAGATGCGGTTCGCGGCCATTGTGCGACACCAGCAGCTCCACGCGATTACACGTGGACAGGATCATGGCCTCCTGCACGCCGGTCTCCCCCAGCAGCGCCTGGGTGGTCGACGGGAGCGCCTCGCGGGCAATCGCCAGCCGCTCGCGCAGCTCGATCGGCGCGGTTTTGTGATTCAGACCTGTGATCAGGAATCTCATTTGAGACCGAACCTGTGGGCAGCGCTGTGCACCGAACCCAGCTTGTTGGCGGCCGCCAGGACGAGCAGGGCGACGAACACTCCCGACGCCAGCCAGGCCGCGCGCCGTCCGCGCAGTCCCGCGTTTCGCCGGATAAACAGAATCGCAACGTACAGTCCCCAGATCACGAACGACAACAGCACCTTGGGATCGGCAAAGTAGCGGATCCCGACCTGCTCCTGAGCGATCAGCGAGCCTGCGAACAGCCCCGCGGTCATGCAGCAGAATCCAAGCACCAGGGTGCTCTGGGCGATCTGATCCATGGTAGCCAGCGGCGGCAGCCACGTCAGGAAGCCCCGCCGCGTGCCGAGGCTCGTTCCCGTGGCCGCCCTGGTCCAGTCCTTGTTCTTCAGCCGCTTTTCCTGGATCAGGTAGAGAAAACTCGCCAGCATGCTGAACAGCAGAGCTGCGTACGCGGCCAGCAGCATCACCACGTGGAAGGCGATCCAGCCGTTGCGCACCAGCGGCGACCCGAAGGTGTAGGGTCGCGGCCCGATCGCCGGGACCACCGTCAGGAGGAACGCGAGGGGGAGGGCAAAGAGGCCAAACGAAATCGTCCGGTAAACGAAGAAGATGAGCAGGAAGATAGCAACGATCGCCAGCGCCAGTGTGGAAACAATCTCATCCGCCATCACCGGGATCAGGTGATGCGCCGCGGCCAGCATCTCCACCGTGGCCACCAGGTGGAAGAACCACGCGCCCAGCGCCACAGGCAGACAAAAACGGTGTCCTTTTGGACGGTTTCCGAGCACAGCCGGGATCGCCAGCAAACTCGCGACCCCGTACAAACTCGCCGCAACTCGTAACCAGAGAAGAAACATGGGGACACTCAGGTGGGCCGAAATCCGGAGGTATCAAAAGTATAAAGAAATACCCGGATTTGAGCTCCTGACCCATTCTCTCCACCGCCGGCCGAGACGGATGTGAGAAATATCACACTTCCGGGACCTCCCCAGGAAAGGGGGGCACCGTGGCACCCGCTGGTTACTGCATCGGATTGAACACATCGTCCCCGTGCAGGCCTGCCGGAAACAGCGGCTGTCCTGGCTCCGGCCCGAATGCCACGCGGCTCTCCAGCATGCGGTTGAAGAACTCCAGGTCGTCTGACTCCAGCATCCACGCAAGGATGTGTTCGTTGGCCGCCACGGCGACCACCGCCATCATCTCCGACTGGGTGCTCTGCAGATCGGTCTTCGTCACCGGCGTTCCCTGCGAGGCCGCGAAGTATGCGCGGTGCCCGTCGAGCGGGTAGCCCACCGGCTCGCTCACCGGCATCATCCCCAGCTCCGTCACGCCCTGGGAGGCAAACCCCCGCAGCGCCGTGTTCATCACGCTCTTGCTTTTTGCGGCTTTGGGTGGCAAACAGTGGAGGTCGATATCGAACAGCGTCAGGCTCGCCACCGCCCCCGCCTGCCCCGTCGCCGGCTGTCTCCCCAGCGCCAGCAGCGTTGTGGTGCATGCGGCCGGGGCCGACGAGCGCTCCGCGTTCGGCAGCGCGCTTTCGCCGTATACCATCCGCTGCCCGCTCGCCGCCGCGCCCTTCCCGTCCATCGTTCGAAGTTCCGCTGGATAGGAGAACGTCAGCAGCAACGCCGGATTCGTGTAGGTCTTCATGGGGGCTGGATGGAGCGCCGCGGTGGTGCCGGGGGGAGGATTTTGTCCGGCCCCGGAACCCTGCGCCTTCGCCGGCGTCACCAAAACCACCGCTGTCAGAACCGTGAAAAACACGCCAAACTTCATCGCGCCCAGCCTACCACCGAAAGGGGAAGGCGGCTTCCAATCTATTTTGCGCGAAGCGCTCTTGCCTGGACGGCGAGTCCTCAAAATTCCATTGCGTACTGCTGGCTCATCCCCGCCGCGCCCGCCGGCTTCGCCTCGCTCGCCAGCTCCAGCACCAGCCGCTCCAGCACCAGCCGCTTGTCAGCGGGCTGCGACCGCAGCTCCACATCCGCCCGCGCAATCAGCCGCAGGGACCGCATCAGCTCGCGGCGCGACTTGTACCGCCGGGCCTGGCGGATCACATCCTCCGCCGCAAACGGCGGCATCCGAAACCCCTGCCACAGCGCCTGCCAGATGGCCCGCGAGTCGCGCACGTTCTTCTCGAGGATCACCAGCATCTGGCGGAAGGTCCGGGCCAGCATGTAGAGGTGGCCGATGGCCGACTCTTCGCCGCCGTCGCTCGCGTTCAGCAGACCGTGCAGCAAACTCAGCGCCCGCGCCCGGTCCTTCGCCGAAATGGCATCCGTGAGCTCATACAGCGAGCGCTGCTTGGCCGCCAGGACCATGGTCTCCACGTCGCCGAGAGTGACATGCTTCCTGGCGCCCGCGTAGAGCACCAGCTTTTCCATTTCCTGGGAGATCAGCATCATGTCAGCGCCCAGCGCGTCGGCCAGTTCCCGCGCCGCGTCCGGATCGAATGCCACCTCTCGCCTCTTCGCCTCCGCGGCGATCCACCTGAGCGCATCGCTCTCGTCCACCCGGGCCAGATCCACCAACCCGCACCAGTCGCCGAGCGTCTCGCGAATCCGGTCGTAGCGGTCCTTGTCCTGCATGTCCATGCGTCGCGGATCGGAAGGGATGCGGATATGATCCGCTACAAAAATCACCAGCGCCTGAGGGTTCGGCGAGCGGAAATACGCCTCCAGAGCCGCGAATTCGTCCTTCTTCGCGCCCCGCGTATACAGCGTCTTAAGATTCCGCACGAAGAGAACCTGGAAAGGAGCCATAAGCGACGGGGTCTGCGCCCGGTCCAGCGCCTCAAAGATGTTCGTCTCCGCCAGGTCCAGGTCCGAGAGGCAAAAATCCCGCATATCCGCGGGCACGAGGGTCTCCAGCACCGCCTTCCGGCAGCGCTCGTAGAGAAACACTTCGTCTCCGACGAACACGTAGCCTGACCGCAGCCGGTTCTCCTTCACCTCTGCGACAAACCGGTCCGTCGATGCGAATCCCGCGCCCATCCGCCTCCCAGTCTACCGCTGGACCCCGTTTTCGCACGAGCCCGTTCTGCTCAACCCATTGGATCATCGGGCTTTCTCCTCCCAAAGTACTATCCGCAATCCCGTGAGTACTATCGGTATCCCGCCCGGCTTTGCATATACTCGCAAACCAAAGGGAGAACGTCCTCCCGCCTGCGCTGGGGCTCTTCCTTAGCGCTGGCCAGTGCCGGGAGCTACCCAGCAGAACCAAAATTCCGCCGGTGCGCGCCGGCTTTTACCCACTATGGTCTTCGCCGCACAAGTTGAAACAGCTGCCGGCCGGCGAAATCCCTGGGCCGATTTCCGTCTCATCCCACGCATCGAGACGTGGCCGGCGGTCGTCTCCTTCGCCCAGACGGCGCCCGGCAAAATCGTCCTGCTGGCCCTGTTCGGCCTCGGGATGCGCTTCTTCATCCCCAGCCTGGCCGAGGCCGCAGGCACCGCATTTC
>JBAUGH010000487.1:0-6024 GCA_049679565.1 Acidobacteriaceae bacterium | reverse complement strand
TGTTCGATTGGATATCGGCGCGTGACCATCGCGTCGAGGGGCAAGCGCCCCTGGCGGTAGAGATCCATGAGGAGGGGAAAGTCGCGGCGGGGACTGCAGGCTCCGTAGAGGGGATTGATATAGAGCTTGTCCCACTCGAAGAGTTCCATATCCACACCCACCACCTGTTCGATACCGCTAACACCGACCGCGGTGCCTGCGTTGCGAATCATGGCCAGCGGGGCAGGGCCGAGCTCGGGCACCGCTGTACATTCGAACGCGTAGTCGGCTCCGCGGTCGCCGGTGCGGCATCTGACTTCCTTTGCCGCTTCGGCGAGTCCTTTGTCCTCGGGATCGGCGAGCAGGATTTCCGTGGCCCCGAACTGCGCGGCAAGCTCCAGGCGGGTGGGATTCACGTCGATCGCGAGAATGCGTGCGGCTCCGCAGTAGAGCGAGCCGAGAATGACGCTGAGGCCAACGCCGCCGCAACCCAGGACAGCGACCGTGCTGCCGCGCTCGATGCGCGCCGCATTGACTGCCGAGCCGAAGCCTGTCATCACAGCGCAACCCATGATCGCCGCAACTTCGTATGGCACATCCGGGTGCAGGGGGATCACAGCAGCCTCCGGTATGATTGCATGAGTCGCCATGGTGCCAAGATGGAAGGAAGCATTCAGGGGCCCGCGATGAAAGTGAAAACGGGCGTCTGGTACGGTGGGACGACTCTCGCAGATATTCTCCTTCCCGCGGGTGCACTGGAAACAGGAGCCACAGGGGATGGCCCAGTTCAGGACCACGCGATCGCCTAAAGTCACCGTGCGGATGTCTTCGCCCACTGCCAGAACGGTGCCGGCGCCCTCGTGGCCGAGGATGAGGCGCTTGTTCCATGAGAGAGAGTCCCAATCCGTGTGGCAAACGCCGCTGGCACGGATGGCAACGAGGACTTCACCGGGGCCGGGGAGATCGATGCAGATGGACTCCAGGGCAAATGTACCGTTGCCTTCGGTTACGATTGCTCGCGCTTCCACGTGCTGAACCTCATGCGCATTTGCGGCAACGCGGCTTTTGCCGGGCCTGGATTGGATTGTCGGTCATCCCGTGCCGGTTCCTCAGGGCCGAAGAGCATGCGTCCCAGGACAACGGCTGAAGAAGATGACCAGCCGTGCAGCTTTGCCACGGGGGTACGCTCGACGGGGCAGTTGTGCCCGCCGACCACGGCGTTGTAGCGTTCCCATGTGGAGCCGGTTTTCTCAAAGGTGTTCACGACGTTAGTAATGTAGCGAAGGTTGATCATCCGGGCCTCGTCGTGAAAGCCGTAGCGGCGCAGGGCCATGGCCGCGATGATCTGCTGCGGCGGCCATGACTCGGGATATGCCCACTCCAGCGCTTTGAACTGCGGATGGGGGTTGGGGTAGTCCGTATCGGTAAAGCTGAGGCCGAAGGGGAAGTCGAACAGCGCCAGATGATCTTTGACGCGCTCCGCCTGCGCCGGGGAGGCGATCCCCGCCCACAGCGGCCAGAACATATTCAGGGAATAGTAAGGCAGGCGTTTCCCGCGAACGAAGTTGTATTCGAGATAGCAGCCCTTCTCGTCATCCCAGCAGTATTGATTGATGAGCTGGGCGCGGGCGTCGGCGACTGAATCCCAGTGAGACGCCTTGTCATGCCACCCAAACCGCTTCGCCAGGCCGCTGAGCACCCGGGCCTGACGCACCAAAGCGCAATTGATGTGGATGGGCACGCACTGGTGGACGTGGCCGCCGAAGATGGGGGTGAAGTCGAGCCCGGACTCGCATTCGGCGGCTAATTCCTGCTCCGTTTCAGCGCCGACATTCCCGGACACGAGATCGGAAGGCGCGTTATCGACTGCCCGCCCGGCGATGGCGCCGTGAACAACGGCATCGGTCCCAATCACGCCATGGCCGCTGTCGTGGCAGGTACTCAGACCGACAGGCGTGAGATGCGACGCGCCATCCCAGTAGCTCTTGTAAGCGCGCTCGAGGTTGGGATAGGCGAACATGGCGAGCTCATCGTCATCGCTCTTTACAGCCAGGTAATTTTCGACACTCCACGCGAGCAGTGGCGGCTGGCCGCGCGTGAGGTAGTAAATGCGGTTTCCATTGAGCACCATGCCGTACCGCTCGATCATGAAGAGCTGGTCGAGCATATTGTCCCGGACGATCTCGGAGCGGCCGTGAGCCAGCAGACCGAGATTGGTGAATTGCGTGTCCCAACCGTACTCCTCGGGAAATGCGGGCTCGGATCCTCCTGCGGTGCTGTAGGGGAAAGGAAGAAAAAGCAGATTATTCCCGGGGTCCTGACGAATCTCCTGTTCCGTTGCGCGATGGCGGTCGCCCGACCACCAGCCACGAATGGTGTTGTCGAGCCTTTCCCAGCGGGCCCTCAGGTCGGCATCATTCTGCCGGCTTGCCGCCTGTGCATCAGCGGGTGTCCATGACCCGGACGCCGTCGCAAAGGTGCTCGCCAGGGCTAATCTCACGAACGAACGTCGACTCATGCTCATTTCGGTATATCCGTCTGCGAGCGGCGGATGGAGAGCCGCTCATATCGAGGTGAAACATACCCCGCCCTAAAATCGATTGAATAGAAAATCGATCTCCGCGATAATTGCACGCTACATGGCATGGATCGATCGTGTCAAGCAGCGCCGGCTGCGGTCATGATGGGGGACAAACTACGGATGGGATCGGCGAGAATATTGCGATTCCAGTTCACATTGCGCAAGTCATAACGCGTCCGCAGGATTCGGCTTCGCGGCCAGACGTGATTCCAGCCTGCGAATTGTTCCAATCGGTTATCTCTACGATACAAATTGAAACGATTCGCGCTTGCAATCCGTGCAAATCTCCGCTTGACTGTCGCTGCAAATCAAGATATTTATCTACCGAACGATCCAGGTCATTCTTGAGCATTATCGGCGCAGGAGCTTTCTCGCCGATCCTGCGCCGCTTGTATCGTTCCGTGTTACGGAAACCGCTCATGCCTGCAAAAACAAATACCAGAGTCCGATCCAGGCGGTTAACCCTGAGTGACGTGGCCAAGGCCGCCGGCTTTTCCCCTTCAACGGTCTCCATTGTTCTCAATGGAGCGCCTCTTTCACGTTATGTCGCGGCTGCCACGAAGCAGAAGATCCGCGAGACGGCGGAACGGCTGAATTATCACCCTGATATCTTCGCTCGCTCCCTGCGCAGTCGGAAAAGTCAGACGATCGGAATCCTGGTGATCGATTTGGCTGACCCCTTCTGCACCAAGATCCTGCAGGGAATTGAACGCAAGCTGGTGGAGACGCCATATTTGCCCATCATCATGGATGCGAACAACAAACCCAACCAGGTGCAGCGCTACGCGGACATGATGATTGAACGCCGGGTGGAGGGGTTAATTACCGTCGCCAACTGGCTATTCTTCGACATTTCTGTTCTCGAAGACATCAGCGATGGCCACCTGCCGACCGTAGTGGTGGGCCGCGACCCCGAATCGCCGACGATTAATTCTGTGGCCGTCGATAACGAGGCTGGCGGCTATGCAGCCATGGAGCATCTTTATAGCCTGGATCATCGGGAGATCGCCTTTGTGTGCGGTCCCCGGCGGCTCAATGACAGCCGGTTGCGCTGGAGAGGTATCCGGTCGTTCGCCAAAAAAGCCAGACTGCGGCTCAATCCGGCTTTCATCCGGAGCCTTCCGGACATCTCCGATTCTCTGTCCAGCTTCGAGGGCAGCCGCAATCTGACGGCCGAATACCTTCAGTCCGGAGAACCGTTCACTGCAATTCTTGCTTTCGACGACATCAGTGCGTACGGAGCCCTTCGCGCGCTCTCAGAAGCAGGCCGTCGGGTGCCCGAAGACTGCTCGGTGATTGGATTCGACGACATCCCGACGGCTGCACTCGTCACACCGGGACTGACTACGATTCGTCAGCCGATGCTGGAAATGGGTGAGTATGCGGCAGAAAGAATCCTGAAGATGCTCAACGAGTCCGAGGGCGAACGTGACGGCTTTTATGGACAGAGCCATATGATGGCTCCTGAGCTTGTGCGTCGGGGGTCTACGGCGAAGTGGACGAGGTAAACGAATCACGCGGAGACCATGCACCGTGGCGCAGGTGATTCTCGCTGCTAGCACCAAGGATCGTTGCTGATTCCCAAATGGGCGGCTCGAAGAGATGTGGTTCAGGGGAGAGGAGCGGCCTCGGCAGATCCTTCCGCGCTGCGCCTGCCGCGCATAATGAAGTAGAGCAAGAGGCCTAGGGTAATCCATATACTCCCGAGGATTTGTGCGCTTCGGTTGAGATTGAGCCAGATAAATCCGCAGACTAGGAATCCAAGCACAGGTATCGCGGCGGGGAGAAAGACTTTCTCCCTAGAACGGAACCGATAGTGGACCAGTGAGGCGATATTTACGGCCATGAAGGCGATGAATGCGCCGAAGTTAAGAAGTTCGGCGCCGCGCTCGAAGGACAGGAGAAAGGCACCGAGGAAGGTGATGCCGCTAAGTAAAAGCACGTTGTTGCGGGGAATTGCGGTTTTTGGGCTGACGACTCCGAAGAACCGGCGCGGCAGGGCGTTATCGCGGCCCATGCCGTAGAGCAGGCGCGCAGCTCCAAATTGCGCAGCGATGCCGGAACCCATATTGGCGACCAGCAGAGTGATATTGAGCAGCAGAAATAGGAAGCGGCCGCCAAGGCGCAGAGCCACGTGGACGAAAGCTGTGTCCACAATGGGGTTCGGGAAAGGAATGCGTGCCGGCCATGCTAGCTGCGCGACATAAACTTCCACCGCGGAGAGCACCCCAATGACAAAGCAGGTGAGGACTGTCCCCAGCATGATGTTTCGACGGGGATTCTCAACTTCCTCTGACATAGTGGAGATGCCATCAAATCCAATATATGTGAGGACGGCGACAGAAGTGCCCTGAAACAGACGGCTCGGGGAAAATGTTGCGGGATCATAGAAGGGGATGAGCCAGGCTCTGCCGACGGGACGAGCAACCAGGGCGATATAGCGAATGGCAAAGGCGAGAAAGACGACAACCACGATGCTCATGCCCAGGGCGAGAAAAGCGTTGATGCGCGCTGAAGTCTGCACACCGCGCAGATTCAGAGCGGCGAATACCAGTACGAACGCAAGAACCCAGGCCGCGTAGGGGATTTTAGGAAGGATGTCGCAACAGGCGACGCTGCACCAGACGACACAGATAACGGGATTGAGCATGTAGTCCATCAGCATGGACCAGCCAACGAGATAGCCTGCGAGGGGGTGCAGCTCCCGCGCGGCGTAGGTAAAGGCTGATCCGGCGCTAGGATACACCCGCGCCATCCGACCGTAGCTGACCGCGGTGAATAGCATCGCGACCATGGCGATCAGGATGGTGGTGACAACGTGGCCGCTTGCAATATTGCTGACGACGCCGTAGATGCTCATTGGCGCCGTGGGTTGGATGATGATGATGCCGTAGATTATCAGGTGCCTGAGTTTGAGAGAGCGGCGGAGCTGCGGCATACAGAAGCTCGATTCGGCCTGCGCAAGTGGGACGAACTCCAACGTGGGTTCCTCCGAAGAGAGTGTGGGAGGGATGCAGCAGAGCTGCAGGTGCATTGCTCGTTCACCTACATTGTGCCAGAAAATCGTTTCAATACAGGTGGCATCCGCCCTTTGGGGTCTCGCACTTCAGACTGAGTTGCCGGGGGGGCGTTATGGGGCAAACGAGGTTCCGTCTAAAGACGTAGCTGTATGGCGTTCTGCAACGACTGTCGGGGATTCGACGCAAATTAGTGCCATCAGCGTCCAGCACTGGGCAATCCGCCCACGCTAGTACTACTGTGTCATAAGCTCAGACTGCCGCAGAAGGGGCAGCGGCAGAGCTGGCGGAGCAGGGATCGGGCCAGCAGGATGCGCAGAGTGGCGATGGAAAGGGGATTATGCCGTTCGGGACGGATGCGCGCCGCGGGGCTGGAACTCCGGCGGCAGATCGGGGGCTGGTAATCCGAGATACCCGGCGCGGGCCGAGGGGGAAAAACGACTCCGC
>JBAUGH010000486.1:0-2493 GCA_049679565.1 Acidobacteriaceae bacterium | reverse complement strand
TCTCCGGAATTTCACGGCGGCCCCGGAAGGACTCCGGCAGATTCCGGCGGAACACGAGAGGGTTCCGCCGGAAAGAGGTTGTGGAATCAACGGGCTCCAGCGATCGCGCCCTGAATCCTTAGTTCGATTGCACGATGATGATAGGCTGCGCCTCATTCGGGCATTGCGATCCGCCCAGTTTGTCGGTGACAGTGACCGGGTAACTGCCATCGGCGGCGTCGGTAGGAACCGCGACAGCGATCCAGCTGTTGGGCGGCACTGCATAGGACGGCTGGGGCAGCGGCCAGTAGTTGGGGTTGTTGGAATTGGGCCGAATGATCTGCGTTTCAACGGACTCGTTGAGCCAGATGAAATAGTTGCCAGGAGCGACGGTTGCGCCGTCGCAGGCAGCGCTGGCCGGCTTGGGGGTGGTGATGATCTTCTGCGTGCCGACGTTGCCGGCGGCCGGTGTGCACATGAAGGGCGTGCCGAGATTGCCCACCACTTTTGCCACAGCCGGCGCATTCGGCGTGACGGTATAGGAGGGCTTGTCCAGAGCCCAGGTGCCACCGCTCAGAGGCGCGACGACGACTAGCGAGGCAGTTCCCAGTTCGGCCTGGTTAACAGTCCAGAGGAATGTCTCGCCTTCGTAAACCACGATGATCGGGCTGAATACGTTGAACTGACGCTGCATAACGGTTCCTTTCGGTTGGAAACGCGGGATACCTGCGACCACGGAGCGGGGAATCCGGGAACCAGGCAGACGAACAGTCAGGGGAACTCATTCATCAGAGACAAACAACAGCCGCAGACTTTCTGACAAACCTATGGCACAACTTATTTGACCAGGGCCCGGCTGAGTAACTGCTGAAACTGCGGGTTACCTCGAAGGTTATCGAATTCCGGGGAGTCGCGGACGATCGATGCGGAATAGCCGGCAAGAAGGGATTTGTGCAGCCACTCCAGAGCGTCGCCCGTTTCGCCGAGATCGTTATACACCACGGCCGCATTGAAGAGCAGATCCTTGTCGCCGCGGCCGTACTGGAGCGAGAGCGCGAGGTGCGCGGTCGCCTGGGATCTGTCGCCGAGAGCGCCGTAGCTGGAAGCGATCTCGCCCTGGCGCTCGGCGTCGCGGGGATTGATCTTCAGCAGGCCATTGAGCAGAGCTAACTGCCTCTTCCAGGCGTCGAGAGCTTTCGCCTGCTGACCGCTGAAATGATATGCGTCTGCCAAATTGCCCCACATATCGGGATCGCCAGGGTTGTAGCGAAGGGCCAACTCGTAGTTGCGGGCGGCTTCGGCGAAGTTTCGGGACTGATAGTAAGCGGTGCCCAGGTTGGCGTACGCGCCCGGAGCCGGCCGTAGCCGCAGCGACTGCTCGAAGGCGGCGACGGCCGCCGGATAATCGCCAAGATATAAGTCTGCCGCTCCGAGGTTGCTGTAGTCGATATAACTTTCCGGAGCGAGGCCAATGGCTTTCTGGAAGAGGCCCGCGGCCTTCGCGTATTCGGCCTGCTGCAGATAGAAGGCGCCGAGGCGTTCGCATACGAGCACCGAGTTCGGATTGGCGGCAATTGCCTGGCGCCAGGTGTCTTCTGCGTCGGAGATGCGATTGAGCTTCGTATAAGCGTCGGCCAGGCCGACATAGCCGCGCTCGGAGGCGGGGTCCAGCTCGATCGCTTTCTGATACTCCTGGGCCGCCTGTTCGTATTGCCCGGTTCCGGCGTCGATCAGGCCGATGCACAAGTGCCCGTCGGCGCCCGCGTTGCCCAGACCGACGGCCCGGTTGCAGTCGTCGCGGGCCTTGTCCACCCAGCTGGTCTGCTTCGTCGAAGTGTAATTGAGCCAGTAGGCGCGGCCGCGCTGAGCCCAGGCTTTCCCGAAGTTGGCATCCAGAGCGAGCGCGCGGTTCAGCATATCCAGCGCATTGGGGATCGCGCCCGGCTGTGTGGAGTGCTCAAGATCCCCCAGTCCCTGCAGGTAGTCGTCGTACGCGGCGGGATCCGCGGTGCCGTGGACGGTAAGCGCGGCCTGCTCGCCCGGACGCAGGGTGATGCGCAGAGCCTGAATGACGCCGTCGGCAACCTGATCCTGGAGCGAGAACGGGTCGGAGACAGGCGCGGTCAGAGTCTGGCTGGCCAGCGCCTGGCCGGAGGGCGTGCTGGTGAGCGTCCAGACCACACGATTCATTTGCCGCGACTGCTGCACCTCGATCTGCAGCGTGAGGTTGGCGCCCAGGGTGTTCATCGCCTGGCCGGGCGAGGCGGCTCGCGCCCTTTCCACCCGCGAGGAGTCGATGATCTGCAGAACGTGGCTCTGAGAGAGAGTCGAGAGGTTGCTGGCGACAGTGGCGGAGAGCCCGTCGGCGAAAGCGGCCAGGCGGGGGCTGGTTCCATCGATGCGCGGGGGCAGCATCGCGAGTCGCGGCGCGGGGGCTGCTGCGGGCGTGGCGTGGCGGTGCATCCACCAGGCCGCCAGGCGTGAGCGGGAGGCCGGCAGAACGGCGAGGAGGGC
>JBAUGH010000485.1:0-3257 GCA_049679565.1 Acidobacteriaceae bacterium | reverse complement strand
GCGGTACCCTGAAGGGAAACCATGTGCGGCATTGTCGGGTACGTCGGCAACAGTAAGGAAGTAGTGCCTCTCATTCTGGAGGGGCTGCGCAGGCTGGAGTACCGCGGGTACGATTCAGCGGGCATCGCCGTGGGCGGCAACGGCCACGGGCTGGAGGTGCGCCGCGCGCCGGGCAAACTGCGCTACCTGGAAGAGTCGCTTCGCGAGCACCCGCTGGACGGCACGTTCGGCATCGGCCACACACGCTGGGCGACCCACGGGCGGCCGACCGAAGAGAACGCGCACCCGCACCGCGACTGCACCGGGCGGCTGGTGGTAGTGCACAACGGCATTGTGGAGAACTACCTGGCGCTGAAGCAGGAGCTGACCGCCCAGGGGCACAAATTCGTCACCGAGACAGATACAGAAATCATCGCCCACCTGATCGAGCAGCAGCTCACGGAAGCCAGCAGTGCGGGCCAGCCGATCCTGCTGGAGCAGGCGGTGCGCCAGTCGGTTCGGCGGCTGACGGGGGCGTTCGCCCTCAGCGTGCTCTCGGCCGACGAGCCGAACAAGATCGTCGCGGCGCGCAACGGCCCGCCAGTCATCATTGGCGTAGGCAAGGGGGAGTATTTCGTCGCCTCGGACGTGCCCGGTATCCTGCACCACACTCGGGATCTGTACTTTCTGGCCGACGGCGATATGGCGGTGCTGACCTGCCAGGGCGTGGCGCTCACCGATTTCGACGGGCGGCCCATCGAGCGTCCGCTGCAGCGCATTCTGTGGGATCCCATCCAGGCAGAAAAGGGCGGCTACAAGCACTTCATGCTCAAGGAGATTTTTGAGCAGGCCCGCGCGATCCGCGACACTACCATGGGGCGCGTCTCGCTGGACACGGGCAAGGTGTTTCTGGCGGAGATGAACATCCCCGACGAGACGTTCCGCAAAGCGCGCAACATCCATATTGCCGCCTGCGGAACCAGCTGGCATGCGGCCACGGCGGGGAAGTTCATGATCGAGCGGCTGGCGCGCATGCCGGTGGAAGTGGATTACGCCAGTGAGTTCCGCTACCGCAACCCGATCGTGGATGAGAAGACCGTTGGCCTGCTGATCACCCAGTCCGGCGAGACCGCGGACACGCTGGCGGCGCAGCGGGAGATGATCGCGAAGGGCGCGCCGACCGTGGCCATCTGCAATGTGGTGGGGTCGATGGTGGCGCGCGAAGCGCACGGGACGATATACACCCATGCGGGTCCGGAGATAGGTGTGGCTTCGACCAAGGCGTTCACCGCGCAGCTGGTGGCGCTGTTCCTGTTTGCGGTGCATCTCGCGCAGGTGCGGGGAACGCTGCCGGAGAGCGAGAGCCGTGCGCTCGTGGAGGCGTTGAACCTGCTGCCCGGAAAGGTCGAGGAGATCCTGCGCACCTGCGACGACGAGTGCGAGCCGCTGGCGCGGTTGTATTCGAACGCCCGCGATTTCCTTTTCCTCGGACGCGGCATTCACTATCCGATCGCCCTGGAAGGGGCGCTGAAGCTCAAAGAGATTTCTTATATCCACGCCGAAGGCTATCCGGCCGGCGAGATGAAGCACGGCCCCAACGCGCTGATCGACGAGACGCTGCCGGTGGTGGTGCTGGCGACAAAAGATGAGACCAATCGAGACTCGGTGCAGCGCTACGAGAAGACGCTCTCGAATATCCAGGAAGTAACAGCGCGCTCGGGGAAGGTGATCGCGATTGCGACGCGCGGCGACGATCACATCGGCCAGCTGGTGGATCATGTGCTGTTCGTGCCCAGCGCTCCGGAACTGCTGCTGTCGATCCTCGAGGTAATACCGCTGCAACTGCTGGCGTATCACATTGCCGTGCGCCGGGGGTGCGACGTCGACCAGCCCCGGAACCTGGCGAAATCCGTCACCGTGGAGTAGCCGCAGGCAAGCGCTGCCCGGCAGGGGGAGTCTGCGGTGCGTCGAGCGCAGCACGCAGCGTATCGAACGCGCGCTTCTGGAAGGGCTCCGCATCGGCGCGCGTAAAGACCGCGCGTACCTGATCCATGGCGCTGCGGGCGGTGCGCTGATCGCCTTCGCGGGAGGCAATCTGCGCGTTGGCCAGGGTGACGTCGGCGCCGAAGTCCGGATCGCCGGTGAGCTGGACCACTACCGGTACGTCGATCTGCTTCAGGAACAAGGATGCCTTCTGCAGCCGGCCCAGGCCGATGAGGCAACTGGCGACCGTGTAGGCAGCGCCTCCGGTTAGGCCGGCCTGAGCGCCGAATGCGCGTGCGGATACGTCATACGCCCGCTGAGCATTCACCGATCCCTGGAGAAAATCTCCGCCGCGGCACTGCGCCAGAGCCGCGTCGGAGAGCGTGGCTATGGCGAAAAACGAGGACAGGCCCTGCTTCTGCACCGCCAGCCGGTAGACGGTCAGGTCATCCCGGACGGCATCGTTCCACAGCCCAAGACTGCCTTCCGACTCGGCCCGGGTGGCGAGAAGCTGCAGGGTCAGCTCATGATCGGGACCGAGGCGCGCCACGAACAGAGGATAAATGGCGGAAGTTTCGTGGATGGCCTCCGCATACTTCTTCTCGATCATGTACGCCTGGGCGAGATTCAGGCGCACCCGAAGAACATTGGCGCTGTCCGGCCCCGCGGCAGCCGTGAAGGCCGCGATCAGGTGACGGAACAGCTTCTCTGCCTGGCGTCCGTCTCCCAGCCGGACATAGCAGAAGGCGAGGCGCTGCTGGAAAGTGAGGCGGGCGGTCGGATCGAACTCCGGCAGGGCGCCGGCAAGGTCCACGGCTTTGCGGAAATCCGCCGTCGCCCCCGGCGCATCGTTGGTGATGAGGGCGACCATGCCCCGGGCCGAGGCGTCCCACACCGCGAGGTCGGGCCGCGGTTGGCGAAGCGTAGCCATCAGCGCATCCTGCTGCTGCACGATGGATCGGGCCAGAGGCAGGGTGTCCTTCTCGTAGCTGCGCGCCTCGAGGGTGGCGCGCTGGAACTCGACAACCATCGCATCCTGCGAAACCGGGCCCTGGGCCTGGCGAAACAGCGCGGCCGAGCGCTCGTACTCGACGCGGGCGTCGCCATAATCGGTGCGAGCATCGAGGGCCCGGGCAATAGCCTGGTGAAGGCGCGCCGCGATCAGCGGCTCGTTGCGGAACATCCGGTCGATGCCGGGAGAAGCCTGCGTGATGGCGTCGATGAAGGACTCGCTGGTTTTGCCGCTGGCGAAGGGATTGCTGCGCCCCAGCAGGTCGTCGGTGAGGAAGGTGTTG
>JBAUGH010000484.1:0-5038 GCA_049679565.1 Acidobacteriaceae bacterium | reverse complement strand
GTTGAAGGGGGTGTAGGCGATGGCGGAGGCGTCGGGCGAGAGCGAGCCGCTGTTGGCGGAAGGCAGCGGGAAAGCGACGGGCAGGCCGGATCCGTCCGCAGGGATGCGGAAGAGCTGGGAGAAATCGTTCCAGGCCGCACGGCCGCTAAGGAACAGGACGTCTTTGCCGTCGGGCGACCAGCCGACGACTTCATCCACATCGGGATGATAGGTGAGGCGGCGAGCGATCCCGCCGCTGGCGGGGACGGTGTAGACGTCGACGTTGCCATGAATGCGCGCGGAGTAGGCGAGGGTCTGGCCGTCGGGCGAGAAGAATGGGCCGGCAACGACGGAGGCGGTGGAAGTGAGGCGATCGGCGGCGCCGCCGGAGCGCGCGACGATCCAGATGTCGTCGGCGTGGCGGAAGGCGATCTGGTCCTGGCTCAGCGAGGGTTGGAGCAGGAGCAGCGGCGCGCCGTTCGCGCCGGTGGAGGACGACGGGATGGCGGTGTCGGATGCGGCAAAGGAGACGAGAGGGAGAGCGAGGATGGCGCACAGCAGGGCCGTTGTCGAGCGCAGCGCATGGCGATGCACGGGGACCTCCTGAGAAAGAGCAGTTTGGTGAAGGGCAAGTGTACGCGCCCGAGTTCGCATGCGCTATGGATTTTGCGCGGCGGGATCAACGTGTCCGCTGCCGGACAGCGGCACGGGTCAGGGCTTGTTGGGCTGAGGGAGGCGAAACTCGTTTGCGCGATCGAACTCGGCGCGAAGCTCGGGGGTTTTGAGGTTCTCGCGGATGTGGGCGAGGCGCTGCTCGAGCGCGAGAAGCGAGCGGGCGATGGCGTCGGTGTTGGTGTGGGCGATGTCGCGCCACATGGAGAAGGGGCTCGCTCCGAGGCGAGTCATTTCGCGAAGAGCGCGGCCGCCGATGGGCAGCAGGTCGGCGTTGGCGGCGAATTCGTCTTCGAGCAGGGCACACATGGCGGTGGAGACGAACTGCGGGAGATGGCTGATCCAGGCGCAGAGGACGTCGTGGCGGCCGGGTTCCATGTCGAGGACGCGGGCGCCGAAGCGCGTGACCCACGTGCGCCATTCGATGGCGAGAGGATTCGATTGCAGGGAAGGAGCAGGTCCCTCCGCTGCGGGCGCGGTTGCGCCCTCCGGTCGGGATGACAACGTTGTGAAGAGCCAGGCGGAGCCGGCAAAGAGATTGGCGTCGGCGTTAGCGGCGCCGCTGACTTCTTTTCCGGCCATCGGGTGGCCGGGGAGAAATCCAGCCTGGCCGGGGCGGTTGAATTTGTCACTGGCATGGGCACAAATAGCGCCTTTGACCGAGCCGACGTCGGTGACGAGCTGGTTTTCGGTGAGCACCGTCGCGAGGCGGTCGAGGCTTTCGAGGATGGTGAAGACGGGTCCGGCGAGGAGGATGAGATCGCTGTCCGCGGCGGCGGTGAGGGGATCGTCGGCGAGGACGGTGATGGCTTCGCGACGGAGCGCGGTGTGGAGCTGGTCGCGGTTCGGATCCCATCCGGCGATGGGGCCTTCAAAGCCATTGGCGCGGAGCGCGAGGCCGACGGACGCTCCGATGAGGCCGGTGCCGAGGATCGCGATCCTGTGGATGGGCATTTTCACTGATGCTACAGGGTTCGATCGACCGCCGGTGCGATGACGCGCAGCGAGTCCATCAGCTCGGCGAATTTACCGGGGAACATGGACTGCGCGCCATCGGAGAGAGCCTTGTCGGGGTTGGGGTGGACTTCGATGAGGAGGCCGTCGCCGCCTGCGGCCACGGTGGCGCGCGCCATGGCCAGGACCTTGTCGCGGCGGCCGGTGCCGTGCGATGGGTCGCCGACGATGGGCAGGTGGGAGAGCTTGTGGACGACGGGGATGGCGGAGATATCCATGGTGTTACGGGTGTAGGTTTCGAAGGTGCGGATGCCGCGCTCGCAGAGGATGATGTCGTAATTGCCGCCGGCGAGCAGGTATTCGGCGGAGAGCAGCAGCTCCTCGATGGTGGCAGCGATGCCGCGTTTGAGCAGGACGGGCTTGCGGACGCCGCCGAGCTCGCGGAGGAGGTTGAAATTCTGCATGTTGCGCGCGCCGACCTGAAAGAGATCGACGTAAGGCATCATGATTTCGATCTGGGAAATCTCCATGACCTCGCTGACGATGAGGAGGCCGTGGGCGTCGCCGGCTTCACGGAGAAGCTTGAGGGCGTCGAGGCCGAGTCCCTGGAAGGAGTAGGGCGAGCTGCGCGGCTTAAAGGCGCCGCCGCGGAGAAATTTGGCGCCAGCAGCTTTGACAATTTGCGCGGAGGCGAAGATTTGCTCGCGGGATTCGACCGAACACGGTCCGGCCATGACGACGACTTCCGTGCCGCCGATGGCGACGCCGTTGGGGAACCGGACCACCGTTCCCTCGGGGCGGAAGCTGCGTCCGGCGAGTTTGTAGGGCGAAGAGATGCGGATAACTTCCGCGACGCCGGCGAGGACTTCGAAGTCGGCATGACTGAAAGCGCCGGGGGTTCCGACGCCGGCGAGGATAGTCTGCACGGTGCCGGTGGTGCGATGGACGTTGAAGCCGATGTCCATCATGCGCTCGACGACGGCCTGGATCTCTTCTTCCGTCGCAGTGTCCTGCATGGCAACGATCATTGGTCTTTTCCTGTGGGTCTTTTCGGCGGAGCGGGAGGTGCGGAGGCGCCGGGGCGCGAGGCCAGCTCGTTGCGCTGGAGGGCGCGCATGACGTCGACGATGCGCTCGTAGATGTGGACGAGCTCGATGTCCGGCAGGGGCCCGGGGTTGTGGGTGCGGACGTTTTCGAAGATGACGCGCTCGCGGTTGGGCTCGTAGACGGGCAGGTCGGTTTGGCGCTTGAGGCGTCCGATCTCCTGGGCGGCAGCGGCTCGCTTACTGATGAGCGCGACGATCTGGCGATCGAGCTCGTCAATTTCGCGCCGAAAGGTTTCGATGTCCATGGTCATTCCTGAGAATTCGGCGCGTGGTACGGCGAGCGCCGAAAAGTCGCAATCCTTAGCGTAAACGAGGAGCGGTTCAGGGGTGGGCGGAGACGGGGGCGCCGCGCAGGCCCTCGATCAATCGGCCGACGGCGGCGGGCGCGTTTTTGGGGCCGGCCTGCTCGATGGCGGCGACCAGCGCGCTGCCGACGACGGCGGCGTCGGCAAATTCCCCGACGGCCGCGAAGTGCTCTGGAGTGGAGATGCCGAAGCCGACAGCGATGGGGAGCTGCGTGAATTTGCGGAGGCGGCGCACGAGCTGTTCCGCGTCCGACGCGAGGGATTTTTGCGCACCGGTGATGCCGATGCGGGAGATGGCGTAGACGAATCCCTGAGAGACGGCGGCGATCTTTTCGAGCCGCTCGTCGGGGCTGGTGGGGGCGGCGAGGAAGATGGGCGCGAGATGGTGGTTGCGCATCGCGGCGAGGTAGTCCGCAGCTTCTTCGACGATCATGTCGGTAACGAGCACGCCGTCGACACCGGCCTGTTCGGCAGCGATGCAGAAATTCTCGAGACCGAAGCGGAGAACTGGATTGTAGTAGGTGAAGATGATGAGGCCGGCGGCGGGGCGTTGAATACGAAGTGCTGCGGCGAGAGCGAGGACATCGTGAAGGCGGGTGCCGTTTTTGACGGCGCGCTCGCTGGCGCGCTGGATGACGGGGCCGTCGGCGAGTGGATCGCTGAAGGGGGCGCCGAGTTCGAGGACGTCGGCACCCGCGTCAATAGCGGCGATCGCGATCGCGTGGGAGGTGGCGAGGTCAGGGTCGCCGATGGTGAGGTAGGCGACGAGGCCTGGCTGGCTGGCGAACTGGATCGGCATCGAAATCAGGCTCCCAGGTGCATCTCGCGGGTGAGGATGCCCATGTCTTTGTCGCCGCGGCCGGAGACGTTGACGAGAACGATGTCGCGCGGCGAGAGTTTCGGCGCGAAGCGGATGCACTCGGCGACGGCGTGGGCGGATTCGAGCGCGGGGATGATGCCTTCGGTGCGCGCGAGGCGGAGGGTGGCGTCGAGGGCCTCGGTGTCGGTGGCGGAGGTGTACTCGGCGCGGCCGGAGTCGTGCAGCGCGGCGTGCTCGGGACCGATGGAGGCGTAGTCGAGGCCGGCGGACACGGAATGGGTGAGGGCGATCTGGCCGTTGTCGTCCTGAAGGACCCAGGAGTAGGTGCCCTGCAGAACGCCGGGGCTGCCGCCGCTGAAGCGGGCAGCGTGCTCGCCGAGAGCGGGGCCGCGGCCTCCGGCTTCGACGCCGATGAGGCGCACGTCCTTATCGGGGATGAATTCGTAGAACGCGCCGATGGCGTTGGACCCTCCGCCGACGCAGGCGATGATGGCGGTGGGCAGGCGGTTCTCCTTCTCAAGAATCTGGGCGCGGGCTTCGCGGCTGATGACGCGGTGGAAGTCGCGAACCATGGTGGGATAGGGGTGGGCTCCGAGAACGCTGCCGAGGAGGTAGTGAGTGGTGCGGACGTTGGTGACCCAGTCGCGCATGGCTTCGTTGATAGCGTCCTTCAGGGTGCGCGAGCCGGAGGAAACGCCGCGGACCTCCGCGCCGAGCAGCTTCATGCGGTAGACATTGAGCTGCTGCCGCTCCATGTCCTCTTCGCCCATATAGACGACGCAATCGAGTCCGAAGAGGGCGCAGACGGTGGCGGTGGCGACGCCGTGCTGGCCGGCGCCGGTTTCGGCAATGATGCGTTTTTTCCCCATGCGCATGGCGAGCAGGGCCTGGCCGAGGCAGTTGTTGATTTTGTGCGCGCCGGTGTGAAGCAGGTCTTCGCGCTTGAGATGAATCTTCGCGCCGCCGAGGGAATCGGTCAGACGCTTAGCGAAATAAAGCGGCGTCGGACGGCCGGCGTAATCGCGCAGGAGCGAGTCGAGTTTCAGGTGGAAGTCAGGATCGGCCTGGGCCTCGGCGTACGCATGCTCCAGTTCGTCGAGCGCGGCGACGAGAGTTTCGGGAACATAGCGGCCGCCGTAGGGGCCGAAGCGTCCGGCGATGGTTTGGGTTGCGGTCGCTGCCATAAATACAGGGTACAAGGT
>JBAUGH010000483.1:0-6704 GCA_049679565.1 Acidobacteriaceae bacterium | reverse complement strand
CACCCTCTTGCCGATGGGATCCCCGCCCCCGAACTGGTTCCGCGCAAAGGTTTCGTTCACGATCGCCACCGCCGGCGACGACGCGCCATCGGAGGCCAGCAGCGACCGTCCCCGCATCATCCGCATTCCGGCTACCCGGAAATAGCCCGGCGTAATGCGCAGATACTCTGCCATCGCGTTGAAGTCCATCCCCGCCGGAGCCTCCTGTCCGGCGAGATGGAAGCGGAATACCAGGCCGCTCTGCTCCATGGGAGCGCCGCTTCCCGCCGCCGCACCCTGCACGCCGGGGGTCCCTCCGACTTCATCCACCGCGCGCTGAAAAAATGCCGCCCACTGGGGCGGATCGCTGTACTTCTGCTTCGGCAGCGACAGGTGCATCGTCAGCACATGCCGCGCATCAAATCCCGGATCGAGGCTCATGTATATCAGGAAACTGTTCAGGATGTCGCCCGCGCACAACAGCAAAGCCAGCGTCAGCCCGACCTCGCCAATCACCAGGCCGGACTTCAGCCGCTGGCTGCGCACATTCGCGGTGCCGCCGCGACCTCCCCAGCTTGCCTGCGGGGATACGCGGGACAGGGTGAGCGCCGGAAGCAAGCTGAAGATGAATCCGGTCAGAATCGACAACCCCAGCGCCATCGCCAGCACCGGCAGGTTCAAACTCGCATGGTGCAGCTCCGGCAGTTCCGCCGCCGGCGCCAGCGAGGAGAGAAGCCGAATCCCGAGGTACCCCAACCCGATGCCCGGCAGCCCTCCCATCACCGCCAGCAGAATCCCCTCGGCGACCAATTGCCGCACCAGCCGCGCTCGACGCGCACCCAGCGCCGTGCGCACTGCCAGTTCCTTCTGCCGCTCCATCCCGCGCGCCAGCAGAAGATTCGCCACGTTCGCGCAGGCGATCAGCAGAACCAGCCCCACCGCCAGCGAAAGCAGCGCAAACAGTCCGCTGAAACCCAGCGTCCCCCGCGCCGCCAGCGGCAGAACATTCACTCCCCATCCCCGGTTCGTCTTCGGGTACGCCCGCGCCAGGTCCTCGGAGATCGCCGCCAGGCTGGCCTCCGCCTGGCGGATCGTCACGCCATGGCGCAGCCGTGCGATCGCGTTCAGGGTGATGTCCGTGCGGTTCAGTCGATCGCCATCCGCGAACGTCAGCGGCGTCCACACTTCAACGTCGCTGGGCATCCATCCGATGGGAAAACGGAATCCGGCGGGCATAACCCCGATAACTGTGTACACCTGATCGCTCGCGCGGATCGTTTTCCCCAGCACCTCCGGATTGCCCGCGAATCGCCGCTGCCAGAGATCGTAGCTGAGGACGGCAAGCTGGCCCTTCCCCGGCGCGTCCTCACCCGCGCGAAAAGCCCGCCCCAGCATCGGCTCCACTCCGAGCACCGCGAACAGATTGGCCGAGACCTGGGCCGACTGGACCCGTTCCGGGCTCTCGCCCCCGCTCAGATTCAGGCTGCCATCGCGCCACGCGGCGAACGCTTCGACCGGTTGCCCGTCCTTCGCCCAGTCGAAGTAATTCGCTGGCGCAATCGGCATCGTGTCCACCGACGCATCCACGGTGCTTTTCTGGAACAGCTCCACCAGCCGGTCAGGATTCCGATACGGAAGCGCGCGAAAGAACAGCGCGCGGTCGCAGCTGAAGATCGCCGTCGTCGCCCCGATGCCGAGCGCGAGGATCAGCACCGCCGTCACCGTAAATCCCGGCTCCCGCAGCATCATCCGCGCCCCGTAAACCAGATCGCGGCCCAGGTCGTCGATCCAGTGGACGCCGCGCTCCTCGCGGCACTGCTGCCTGCGCTGCTCCACGCCGCCCATCGCGATCAGCGCCGCGCGGCGTGCTTCCTCAGGACGCATGCCCCGCGCCAGATTCTCTTCTGTCTGCCGCTCGAGGTGGTCGCGCAGCTCCTCGTCCAGCTCCGCATCCACCCTCCTTCGCTGGAACAGCGAGCGCAGCCACAGCGGAATCGTATACACCCAGCGTTCGATCCGCATCGCTCACACCCCCTCTCACACTTCGGTAAGCCGCATCACCCCGGAAATTGCCGTCGACAATCGGTCCCAGTTCGCCGCTTCCCGTTCCAGATGCCGGCGCCCCGGCCGCGTCAGCGAATAGAACTTCGCCCGCCGGTTGTTGTCCGTCGCCTTCCACTCCGCCTGGATCCACCCCTGCTGTTCCAGCTTGTGCAGCGCCGGATACAGCGACCCCTCGCTCACCTGCAGAACCTCTCCGGAAATTTGTCTCAGCCGTTGGCTCAGAGCCCAGCCGTGCAGCGGCTCGAGCGCCAGAATCTTCAGGATCAGCAGGTCCAGCGTCCCCTGCACCAGATCCACGGGCTTGCTCATGCGCACTCCTCTCGGTTACCAGGGGATCATAACCTCAACTCCCCTCGGTAAGCAAGAGGAACACGCCTGCGCCTTCTTCTACGGACCCGCGTTCAGTTCCACCGCCAGCGTCGCCTCGCCCGTCACCGCCAGCAGGTGCAGCCGCGCCGCCATCCCCTGCGGCTCGAGCGGCGCCAACGTCACCAGCCCGTCGATCCCCGACGTCGCCGTCATCGACGCCTGCCCCAGCACGGGAGCCGCCGCACACGCCTCCGTCCCCGCGCATGGCTCTGTCCATCCGTCCAGCGTCTCGTAGAACGTCACCGCCGCTCCAGCCAGCGGATGGCCAAACGCGTCCGTCACCTTCAGCACTACAGGTGCAAATGTCCCTGCCACGCCGATCCACTGCTCGGTCCCGCTCCACGCTGCCAGCGCGGCCGTCTCCATGTGGATGGAGATCACGGTGAACGCTGCGCAGCTGCCCGTTCCCGTCAGGCACGCCTGCGCGGTCGTGCTCACGCTCGCCGCGAACGGTCCCGCGGTCATCGTATTCGCCGACGTCCCATTCGCCGCACTGGCCGTCTGGCCCGCGGTCACGGCGACTCCGGTCGTCCCCGACCACCCGATCGCCTGCCCCGCCACCGGCACGCCCCCGGCGCTCATCACCATCGCCTCCACCGGCCAGCTCACCGTCGATCCCATCGCGACATACAACGTCGGCGTCATCCCCACCACCGCCGGAGGCGCCGCTCCCGTAAACTCCGCCAGCACGCTGCTCCCGTTGGCCAGAGACGCCGTCAGCTGCGCCAGGGCTGTCGTTGTCGCCGTCACCGCAAAGCGCGCCGTCCCGTCGCCTGCCGTCGTTGCCGTACACGTATTCAGCCCACAGCCCAGCGCCGCCGTTCCTTCTGTGACTGCCACGGTTACCGTTACGCCCGCCGCCGGATTCCCCGTCGTCCTGTCGATCGCCCGCAGCACCAGCGTCACCGGCACGCCGATCGGCTCCGCCCCCTGCGGCCCGCTCAGGATCCCAATCCCATCCTGCGGCTCCGCATCGTAGCTCACCCCGCTCCCAATCTTCGCTACCCCCAGCGTCTCCGGATCGTCCACCTCCACCAGCGCGCTCTGCCCCGCCGCGGTCGATGCCGGAGCCACGGCTGCAATCGCTGTCGGCGTCACGCTCGTCACCGTCGCCGCCACTCCGTTCACCAGCACCGTCGAGGCCGGCCGAAATCCCATTCCCCGGATCACAATCGGTCCGCCGCTCACCGGAATCCGCGCCGGGGTCACGCTGTCCGCATACAGAATCCGCCCGCGATAGGCAAAGTCCGGCCTCCCATCCCCGCGAAAATCCGCCAGCCCGATCCGCACTTCGCTGTCCGCCCCCAGCAGCACCGGCAGCGTCGCCAGCCCCACCTGGTTCCCGTTGAACGGCTGCATGGCCGCCGTCGCCGGCGCGGTCCCGGCCGCATCCGCCCCGTTCCATGCCCCAATCACAATCTCCGCCTTCTCCTCGGTGGCCGCGCCGGTCTCATCCAGCGCCTCCGCCTCCACGGTGAACTCGCGCCCGCCCCGCCCCAGAAATGCGAACCACCCGGTGTGCCCGTACCCCACAATCCTTCCCGTCCACTCCCCCGTCGCCGGCACTGCCGCCGCCGAGGTCTCGCTCCCATCCGCGCCGCTCTGTGCCTCATCCGCCGCGTCCTGAATCACCACATTCTGCGTCGTCGTCGAACCCGCCGCCAGAGTCCCCAGATCGATCGCCGGCAGGGTTCCCGACGGCGCTACCTGCCCCGTCGCATACGGCCCCACCGACTGCCCTCCCGTATATTCCGGATTCACCGCCTCGAACGTCAGCTGATAATCCGCGCTCGTCATCCCCGGCGGCAGCGGCACGGAGCGCAGATCGAAATATCCCTCCAGCTCCGCATCGTCGCTCCCAAACCGGTTCAGCGGATTCCCGCCCGCATCCACCCTCCCGGTCACCGGATTCCCCGCATTCCCCGCAAAATATTCGCCGCTCACCGCCGTCGCCGTCGCCGCCATCTGCACGACCCCGTTCACCACCGGCCGCAGCACCGCGTTCACTCCCTGCATCCCCTGCCCGCGCGGAAACGTAATCGTCCCGGTTACAGATACCGTCGCCGCCCCGGTCAGCGTCTTCCCGGGAAAGCTCCCCAGGTTCGCCGCCGTCACCGGATACAGCCGGTTCAGCGCCGCCATGTCGTCCGTCCGCAGCGTCAGCCCGTTCGGCATGCACACCCCGCCGCTTCCGTTGCACAGCCGTTCCATGGGATGCATCACCGGCCACCCAGCCAGCCCATCGCTCGTGATCTGTCCGGTCGCGAACATCGCCTCGTTCGCCTGCGACCAGTCCAGCCCCAGCACCCGCCCAAACGCCCGCACCAGTTCGTACTCGACCATGGCAACGCCGTCCGCCGACGTTGCGCACAGCCCGTTCACCAGAATCACCGCATGCGCCACATTCCCCGTCACCGCAAAATTGTCGACGTACTCCAGCACCCCGTTGTTCTGGCACGCCAGCGGCGAGCTCGCCCCCAGCCCGTACAGCGCGTCGATCACCGACCCGTCCTCGTCGTACACCACCCCCACCGGCTCCGCGGTCGCCGTCGGCTGGATGTCCGCCGGCATCGTCACCCCGCTCGTGCCGGCCACCACATTGCTCCCGCTCACGTCCTCCGCCAGGCTCCCACCCGAGGTAATCGACACCGCCGCCGTCGGCACGCTGCTCCACACCGCCGCCGCCTCGGCCACCATCGCGTTCGCCTGCGCCTGGTTGACCGCCGCGCTCAAATCGCCTTGATCCGTGAAGTACGCCACCTGGCCGCCGGCCCACACCACCGGCAACCCCTTCGCCGCAGGATCGAAATACCCCGGCCCCGCCACCCACCGCGGCCCGCCCGCCCACAACAGCGGCCCCGCCGGCAATATCAGAAGCAACATCGCGATCCGCCCACTCCCCCGAAGAAGCGCACCTGGCATCAAGAGCCTCCGCACCCACCCGCATCCTTATTCCGCCACGCCGCGCTCCCTCCTTCACAAGAATCGAATCCCCCCTCCCCCGCATCAGTTCACTTCGGAACCGCTCAACCCAGCCGTCCCGGAATGAAACCTCCGACCCGCCCGGCCTCTACCCGCTCCCCGCGCGCTCGCAGGTACAATCGGAATTTCACCAACATGACAGACACCATCCGCGACACCGTCATCCTCGGCTCCGGCTGCGCCGGGCTTACCGCCGCCATCTACACCGCCCGCGCCAACCTCAGCCCCCTCCTCCTCGAAGGACACGAGCCCGGCGGCCAGCTCTCCATCACCACCCTCGTCGAGAACTTCCCCGGCTGGCCCGAAGGCATCCAGGGCCCCGAGCTCATCGAGAACATGCGCAAGCAGGCCTCCCGCTTCGGCGCCGAGTTCCGCGTCGGCCACCTCCATACCGCCGATCTCAGCAAGCACCCCTTCGTGCTCCACACCGCCAGCGACACCATCCTCGCCCGCACCCTGATCATCGCCAGCGGAGCTTCCGCGCGATGGCTCGGCCTGCCCTCCGAGCAGGCCCTCATCGGACACGGCGTCAGCTCCTGCGCCACCTGCGACGGCTTCTTCTTCAGCGGCCACGAAATCGCCGTCATCGGCGGCGGCGACTCCGCCATGGAGGAAGCCCTGTTCCTCACCCGCTTCGCCTCCAAAGTCACCCTCATCCACCGCCGCGAGCACTTCCGCGCCTCCCGCATCATGCTCGACCGCGCCATCGCCCACCCCAAAATCGCCTTCCTCACCAACACCACCGTCGAGGAAGTCCTCGGCGTCGAGGAAAAATCCGTTACCGGCCTGCGCGTGCTCGATACCAAAACCGGCGTCGAATCCATCCTCCCCGTTTCCGGCCTCTTCCTCGGCATTGGACACATCCCCAACGCCGCCATGTTTGCCGGCCAGCTCGACCTCGACGAGGACGGCTACATCAAAACCCACAACAACGTCTTCACTCGCGTCCCCGGCGTCTTCGCCTGCGGAGACGTGCAGGACCGCCGCTACCGCCAGGCCATCACCGCCGCCGGAACCGGCTGCATGGCCGCTCTGGAAGTTGAAAAATATCTGGAAGAACACGGCCACTGACCGGGAACTGACCGAGGGTCTTTGCAATCAGGGCACGACTTCAAGCTACGGCAAAATAGCGCGCACTTCTTCCCTGCTGCCGCAGGCTGCCCAGGGCGAATACCGGAGACCCTCGTCCCCCCACCCCCAACGGCGTAGAATGCCCACGCCTGCCTTCCGCACAAAAATGGGATTCCTGTCGGCAGCAAGCTGAAAACAGGCCGGAGCGTCCAGCCTCCATGGGCGCAACCAAAGGAGCA
>JBAUGH010000482.1:0-22080 GCA_049679565.1 Acidobacteriaceae bacterium | reverse complement strand
CCCAGTGGCGGTGCGCGTAGAAGAGAACCATGAACGATGCGATCGTTCCGAAGCCGGTGGTCGCCAGAGCGAGGCTCATGCCATGGGGAAAGATGCGATTCAGCACCTGGCGAAAGGCCAGCGGCCGGCCCTCGGGAACCTCGATTTCGCCGATGGGCCACGCCGTCAGCAGACCCACGCAGGAGGTGAGCACGCTCACCAGCCCGACGCCCTGGAGCCCCCAGGCGTGATCGATCCACATCCCAACCGGCGCGCCGATCGCGAGGCCTCCGTAGGAACAGATGCCGCTCCAGGAGATGACCTGGGCGGTGTGTTCCGGGCCAACCCGGCCGATTCCCCAAAGCGAGGAGCCGGTGGCCAGCCAGCTTTCTCCGTACCCGAGGATCAGGCGGCTCACCAGGATCAGCCCGAGACAGGCCAGCGGCGCCCCCAGAAGGAAACCGGACCAGCACAGGACCAGACCGGAGCAGCCGCAAATCACCAGGCCGAAAAGGACGGTCCGCCGCGCGCCGGCCCGGTCGGCCATGCGCCCCGACTGAGGGCGGCTGATGACGGTGGCGACGTATTGGGCGCTGACAGCCAGGCCAGCAAGTACTGTGTTATAGCGGAGTTGCAGGTGTACCACGGCGGGCAGAACCGCCATGGGCAATCCGATAGCGAAGTAGCAGAGGAGAATCTGGAGGGACGTGGGCAGAATGCGAAGCGTGACACGACTTGAGCCTGATCGTTCCAGGAAAATTGGGCCGGTCACGGACATTGCCTGCCTTTATCGTACACGGCAGGCGTACCACCTTTGTTTCACTCCCGTAACCTTGCCCGCGGAGTACAATCAGGGTACGCAGTCGGCATTTTCGCCCGCGTTCAACGAGGATTCCGTTCGATTGTGACGAACTGGCTGACTCCTCGGACGGCCTTACGGCGTCTAATGGGGTGAAAGCCGGAGCCGGTTTCCTGTCGGCGAAGCGCGTCGGCTTATCGAAGAGAGAGGTCTTCCCCAAGGTGAACTCGACCGTCAAACAGATCCTGTTCTGGGTACTCATCATTGCCTGTCTGCTGGTGCTGTGGCAGTTGTTCCAGAAGAACAATGTGATGGGCGGGCACGAACAGGACGTCACCTTCTCCCAGTTCCTGAACGACGTGGAGTCGAATCAGGTCAACGACGTCACCATCACGAGCAGCGACGTGCGGGGCCATTTCCGCGCCGACAAGGGCGCGTTCCACGTGGTCGTTCCTTCGAACTACCCGCATCTTTACGACATCCTCGACCAGAACAAGGTCAGCGTCACGGTGAAGAGCGACAACGGCAACAGCTGGTGGGCGTGGCTGCTGCAGTTTTCGCCGCTCATCCTGATCGCGCTGCTGTGGTTCTTCATGATCCGCCAGATGCAGAGCGGCGGGAATAAGGCGCTGTCGTTCGGCAAGAGCCGGGCGCGGCTGCTCTCGATGCAGCAGAAGAAGGTCACCTTTAAGGATGTGGCCGGCGTCGATGAAGCCAAGGAAGAGCTGAAGGAGATCATCGAGTTCCTGCGCGAGGCGCAGAAGTTCCAGAAGCTGGGCGGGCGGATTCCGAAGGGCGTGCTGCTGGTCGGGCCTCCGGGCACCGGCAAGACGCTGCTGGCCCGGGCGGTGGCCGGCGAGGCCAACGTTCCCTTCTTCTCTATTTCCGGCTCGGACTTTGTCGAAATGTTCGTCGGAGTGGGCGCGAGTCGCGTGCGCGATCTCTTCGAGCAGGGCAAGAAGAACGCGCCCTGCATCATCTTTATCGATGAAATCGACGCGGTCGGACGCCATCGCGGAGCGGGCCTGGGCGGCGGCCACGATGAGCGCGAGCAGACTTTGAACCAGCTGCTGGTAGAGATGGACGGCTTCGAATCGAACGACGGAGTCATTCTGGTGGCCGCGACCAACCGGCCCGACGTGCTCGATCCGGCGCTGCTGCGGCCGGGGCGCTTCGACCGGCGCGTGGTGGTGGGAAGGCCGGACGTCCGCGGACGCGAAGAAGTGCTGCGCGTTCACGCGCGCAAGGTGCCGATCGCGGACGATGTCGATCTGCGGGTTCTGGCTCGCGGGACGCCGGGTTTCTCCGGCGCCGATCTCGCCAACATGGTCAACGAAGCGGCGCTGAATGCGGCGCGGGCAAACCGTAAGCAGGTTATGATGCTCGATTTCGAGCAGGCCAAGGACAAAGTCCTGATGGGAGCCGAGCGCAAGTCGATGCTGCTGACCGACGAGGAGAAGCGGGTGACGGCGTATCACGAAGCCGGGCACGCGCTGGTGGCGGCCATGCGTTTGCATGCAGATCCCCTCCACAAGGTCACGATCATTCCGCGCGGCATGGCGCTGGGCGTGACGATGCAGCTTCCGGAAGACGACAAGCACACCGTCACCAAGGGCTACCTTGAGACGCAGCTGGCCATCCTGATGGGCGGGCGCATCGCGGAAGAGATCTTCCTGCACCAGATGACGACGGGAGCGGGCAACGACATCGAGCGCGCCACCGATCTGGCGCGGAAGATGGTGTGCGAATACGGCATGAGCCGGCTCGGGCCGCTGACCTTCGGCAAGAAGGAAGAGCAGATTTTCCTCGGCCGCGAGATCGCGCAGCACCGTGACTTCTCCGAAGAGACGGCGCGGCAGATCGACTCCGAGGTACGGAGCCTGGTCGACGAGGCCTACAAAGGCGCGTGGAGCATACTGAACGGCAACCAGGCGATTATGCACCGGCTGGCGGTGGCGCTGCTGGAGCGGGAGACGCTGGATGCCAACGAAATCCGGCTGCTGATTGACGGCAAGGATCTGCCGCCGCTGCGGCCCTCGGGCGGCTCGGGCACCGGGACGGCAGAGGTGCAGCAGGTCCTGAAGCCGGAGCCGGGACGCACGGGAACCCTGCCGGAAGGCAGCCCAAGCCCGGCGTAAGCGGCGATCGAAAGAAACGGGGAAGGCAGCCTGCAACGGCTGCCTTTTCGTTTGTCCCGATCTGCGAGAATGTTCCCAGTCATGCGCACGTGGTTTTCGAGATCGGCCTGTGGAATCCTTCTCTCGCCGCTGCTTCTCCTGAGCGGGTGCGGCTATCACTCGGTCAACGGCGCGGTGCATCTGCCGAGCCAGGTGCGGGTGCTGGCGATTCCGTCGTTCAGGAACAACACGAACTCGTATCAGACGCAGGCGGTGTTCACCCAGGCGGTGATTCGCGAGTTCAACAGTCGAACAGCGTACCGGATCGTGCCGGGCGAAGATGCGGAGGCGGACGCGACCCTGGAAGGGACAATCACCAGCTTCCAGATCATCCCTCTGACCTACGACAACACGACCGGGCAGACGTCGAGTTATCTGGTGACGATCACCGCCCGGCTGGAGCTTCTGGACCGGAATAAGAAGGTGATCTGGCAGAATCCCTCGTATTTGTTCCGGCAGCAGTACGAGCAGGTCCAGGATTTGGCGAGCTTCATCCAGGAAGACTCGGCAGCGACGCGGAGGCTGGCGCAGGAGTTCGCATCGGCCGCGGTGGCGGACATCCTTGAGTCCTTCTAGAGCTGGGGGTGGAAGTCCAGCTAATGGCCGGCGAAGTGCACGGTCCTCGGGGGCTGCTTCCGCCGCAGCCGGTTCGAACTTGAGTTCAGGAAAATGGACCTGAACGACCGATTCATCCCGGTTCCCCGGAGCCTGGAGGGGACCGCAGTGAGACCAGCGCATCACCGTCACAAGCCGACATGCACCATCGGCACCTGTACGTATAATCCACGCACGGGAGAAGACAGGGTATGTGCTTTTCAGCGGCGGCCAACTTTGTCGGCAGCGGCGTTCTTGGAACGCTGGGCGTGGTTACGCTCACGAAGGTCAAGCACCGGCGCGAATTGCTTTTCGCAGCGCTCCCCACACTTTTCGCCATCCATCAGTTCATCGAGGGATTCGTGTGGCTCGGGCTGGATGGGAAACTCTCGCCGACCGTGACCCACGATATGGGAGCGGCCTACATGCTCTATGCGCAGGGGCTCCTTCCTTTCCTTCTGCCCCTGGGCGTGCTGCTCTTCGAACCGAACGGCAGGAGCCGCAGGCGCATGGTGCCGTTCCTGGTGATCGGCGGCGCAACCGGGCTCTATATTTTGTGGGCACTCACGGCGTACCCAACGGAAATCTACGTCAGGCAAAACAGCATCGTCTATACCAACCAGGGGACCAGCCATTTGATCATTGCGATCCTGTATGTGATCGCCACCTGCGGTTCGCTGTTTTTCTCGAAGGTCAGAGCGATGGTCGTTTTCGGTGTGGCGAACCTGGCGATTCTCCTGACCGTCGCTGCGATCAAGCAGTACGCCTTTACTTCGGTATGGTGCGCGTATGCGGCGGCGGCCAGTCTGATTGTCCTCATCTACTTCTGGAAAAGTATGGGACACCGGCCGATTCTTTACGCAAAACCTGAATAAACGACCGTGGGGATCTCCGGGTGAGCGCCTGCCGCCCGGGTTCGTCAGCGGCTTGTGGGGAAGGGATGAGGCGCGTACGATGTTGAGCGGCGCAGGGAGGGGGAATCGCGTAAACGTTTCCTGCCGTCCGACATACTTTCTTTACTTCATCAGCGACAACGGGAGAGAGGGACGATGAGAGCAGCGGGCATCCTCAGTGGACTTGCGGCATGCATTTTGGCGGCAGCGGCAGCGCAGGCGCAGACGGGGGCGCAGAGCGGGCCGGCGGTGCTGACTATTCATGCCGATCAGGAGGCGTCGAAGGTGAGCCCGACGCTGTATGGGCTGATGACGGAGGAGATCAACCACTCCTATGAAGGCGGGCTGTACGCGGAGATGGTGCAGAACGCGACCATGCACTCGGACTGGACCGGGGTGCCGGACTGGATTCTGGTGGAGAAGGGGAATTCAGAGGCGAAGATGGAGCTCGACAAGACAACCGGGCCGAGCGAGGCGCTGCCGTACAGCATGAAGCTGACGGTGACGGCGGCAAGCGCGGAGAGCCCCGCAGGGGTGTTGAATGACGGGTTCTGGGGGATGGCCCTGAAGGGAGACACGGTCTATCGCGGGTCGCTCTATGCGAAGGAAGACTCGGCAGACGTGGGGCCGGTGACGGTGAGCCTGGGGGCGAACGAGAGCGGGACGGTGCTGGCCAGCGCCGAGGTCTCGGGGGTGGGGACGGATTGGGCGCAGCATGAATTCACGCTGAAAACGGGGGCGGCAGAGGCGGGGATGCAGAACCACCTGGTGTTGACGGTGGCGCATCCGGGGACGCTGTGGCTGCAGCTGGTGACGCTGTTTCCGCCGACGTATCACGACCGGGCGAACGGGACGCGGATCGATCTGATGGAGAAGCTGGCGGCGATGCATCCGGCGTTTCTGCGCTTTCCGGGCGGAAATTATCTGGAAGGCGATCACCTGGCCGACTGGTACGACTGGAAGAAGACGATTGGGCCGCTGGTGGATCGGCCGGGTCATCCGAGCCCCTGGCGGTACTGGTCGACCGACGGATTCGGGCTGCTGGAGTTTCTGGAGTGGTGCGAAGACCTGCGCATGAAGCCGGTGCTGGCGGTGTATGCGGGCTACTCGCTGATGCACGTGCACGTGAATCCGGGGCCGGATCTGGAGCCCTATGTGCAGGCGGCGCTGGATGAGCTGGAATACGCAACGGGCAGCACGGATACGAAGTGGGGCGCGGAGCGGGCGAAGGACGGGCATCCTGAGCCGTTCAAAATCTCGTATGTGGAGATCGGGAACGAGGACTGGTTCGACGCGTCGGGGAGCTACGATGCGCGGTTTGCGCAGTTCTATCACGCGATCAAGGCGAAGTATCCGGATCTGCCGCTGATTGCGACGGCGCCGGTGAAGAGCGTGACGCCGGATGTGATCGACGAGCACTATTACGTGCGGGCGACGACGTTCTTCCACGACGCGCACCACTATGACAACACCGACCGCAACGGTCCGAAGATTTTTGTAGGCGAGTGGGCGACGCGGGAAGGGGTGCCGACGCCGAACATGGGCGCGGCGCTGGGCGATGCGGCGTGGATGACCGGACTGGAGCGGAACAGTGACATCGTGGTGATGGCGTCGTATGCGCCGCTGCTGGTGAATGTGAGCCCGGGCGCGATGCAGTGGGACACGGACCTGATCGGGTACAACGCGATGAAGAGTTACGGGTCGCCGAGTTACTACGCGCAGGTGATGTTTGCGAGTTATCTGGGCAATGAGAAGCCGGTGTCGTCGCTGGAAGGCGGAGGCGAGCGGTTCTTCTACTCGGTGACGGAGGATACGGCGAAGAAGAAGCTGTATCTGAAGCTGGTGAACGGGTCGTCGGATGCGCAGGCGGTGGATATCGAACTGCCGGGGGCGAAGCTGGGGGCGGAGGGTAAGGTAATTTCGCTGGCCGCGCACGACACGCAGGCGACCAACACAATCAACCAGCCCACGAACCTTGTGCCGGTGGAGAGCGCGCTGAAGATATCCGGCACGACGCTGCACCATAAGGTGCCGGGGTATTCGATCCAGGTGCTGGTGATTACCTATTAGATGTCAGCTTTTAGCTGTTAGCCGCCAGCTGCCAACCCTCAGCCGGCGCGGACTTCGGTGGCGATTTTGCGGAGTTCGGGGAGGATGTCGCCGAGTTGGACGGCCGCGGCGTTGGGCGTGCCCAGCGCGAAGTAGGTCTTGCGGTAGAGCGGATACAGCTTCTGATAGACGGCGTGGGCCTGGGGCTGCGGCTGGAAGATGCGGTGCCCGGGGCAGAGCTTTTCCTGTGCGGCTTCGATGGAGGGGACGGCCTGGGCGGCGAGCATGGCGAAGATGCCGGAGCCGAGGCTGGTGGGCACGTCGGAGGGGACGAGCACCGGCTTGCCGAGGACGTCGGCGTACACCTGATTCAGCACAGGGTTGTTTTGCGGGACGCCGCCGGCGTTGATGACGCGGTTGACGGGGACTCCATACTCGGCGAGGCGCTCGAGGATGATGCGGGTGTGGAAGGCAGTGCCTTCGATGGCGGCGAAGAGCTCATCCTGGGCGGTGTGGACGAGGTTCCAGCCGAGGGTGACGCCGCCGAGCTCGGAGTTGACGAGGACGGTGCGGTCGCCGTTGTCCCAGGAGAGGCGGAGGAGGCCGGTTTGTCCGGAGCGGTATTGATCGAGGCCTTTGGAGAGGTCGGCGACGGAGTGGCCGGCGCGGGTGGCGATGGCTTCGAAGATGTCGCCGGTGGCGGAGAGGCCGGCTTCGATGCCGGTGAACTGCGGGTGGACGCTGCCGGGGACGACGCCGCAGACACCGCGGATGAGGTTGGTCTGCTTCGCCATAGCGATGATGCAGGTAGAGGTGCCGACGACGTTGACGACATCGCCTTCGCGGCAGCCGGCGCCGAGGGCGTCCCAGTGAGCATCGAAGGCGCCGACGGGGATGGGGATGCCAGGGCGGAGGCCGAGCTTCGCGGCCCACTCGGGAGAGAGATGGCCGGCAAGGTGGTCGGAGGTTAGGTAGTCGCCCTGGAGCTTGTCGCGGACGCCGTCGAAGAGGGGATCGAGTTTGGAGAGGAAGGACTGGGGCGGGAGGCCATCCCATTTGGGATTCCACATCCACTTATGTCCCATGGCGCAGACGCTGCGCTTTGCCTGGCGCGGATCGGTGATGCCGCATAGGGTGGCGGCGACCATGTCGCAGTGCTCGAAGGCAGAGGCGAACTGCGCGCGCTTGTCAGGATTATGGCGGAGCCAGTGGAGGAGCTTGGCGAATCCCCACTCGTGGGAGTAAACACCGCCGCACCACTCGATGGCTTCGAGGTGCTCCTGGTGGGCGAGGGCGGTGATCTGGCGGGCTTCGGCCTGGGCGCGGTGATCGCACCACAGGTAGTACTCGTTGAGGGGCTGCATCTGAGCGTCGACGGGGACGACGCTGGAGCCGGTGGTGTCGAGGGCAATGGCGGCGACCTGATCGCCGGAGACGCCGGCGGCTTTAAGGGCGTCGCGGGTGGCCTCGCCGAGGGCGCGCATCTGGTCGTCGTGGGACTGGGTGGCGTAGTCGGGGTCGTCGCGATTGCGGTGGAGGGGGTATTTGCCGAGGGCGGTGCCGAGACGGCCGCGGTCGCTGGAGAGGATGGAGACGCGCACGCTGAGCGTGCCGAAATCGACGCCTGCAACGATGGTCATGGGGCAGTTCCTGTAGGGCGCAACGGATTCAGTGGGGGCGTCCGGTAAACATTTACCGGAAGCCGACTTCTTCTTTATACTCTCCGCCGGGGAGATCGGCTGAAGAGTAAAGTAGGCTGTAAACGCATTCCCCGGGATGTTATGCCAAGGCCGAAGAAGACAACGAAGCGCCGCTCTGCGCCGCGGCCGGAGCGCATGGATATCCACGCGGTGGCGCGGCTGGCGAATGTTTCGATCGCGACGGTATCGCGGACGATCAACAACGTGCCGACGGTGAATCCGCGGATGGCGAAGCGGGTATGGGAAGCGATCCGGGAGCTGAATTACTTTCCCAACACGCAGGCGCGGGCCCTGGTTTCGGGGCGGAGCCGGATGCTGGGGCTGATTGTTTCGGAGATCACGAATCCGTTTTTCCCGGAGCTGATCCAGGGATTCGAGGAAGTGGCGGTGGAGCACGGGTACGAGATCCTGATCGGATCCACGAACTACGAGCCGGAGCGGATGCAGCGGGTGATCCGGCGGATGATGGAACGCAACGCCGAGGGGGTTGCGGTGATGACGTTCGGCATCGAACAACCGCTGCTGAATCAGCTGGCGGACCGGAGTATTCCACTGGTGTTTGTGGATGTGGCGCCTGAACGGGCGGGGATCAGCGTGCTGAAGGTGGATTACTCGCACGGGATCCGGCAGGGGGTGCAGCATCTGGCGGCCCTGGGGCATCGGGAGATCGGGTTCGTGACGGGTCCGCTGCGGCTGCACTCGGCGCAGTCGCGGCTGCACGCATTCGAAGAGGCGCTGGGGGAGTGCGGGATCCCGGTGAACAAGCGGTTTGTGCTGGAGGGAGACCATACGATGGAGGGCGGCATGGCGGCGGCCGAGCGGCTGCTGGCGGCGGGAAAGCTGCCGACGGCGGTGATGTGCTCGAACGACATGCTGGCGATCGGGGTGCTGCACAAGCTGTTGCGGGAACGGCTGCGGGTGCCGGATGACGTGTCGATCATCGGGTTCGACGACATCCATATGGCGGAGATGATGATTCCGCCGCTGACGTCCATTCAGATGTCGCGAGCGCAGCTGGCGCGGGCGGCGGTGGGAGCACTGCGGGCGCACGTGGAAAAGAAGTCGCCGCAGCGGGAATATCCGATCGATACCCATCTGGTGGTGCGGCAGTCGACGGATTTCCCCAAAGGAACGATGGGGCACCTGCGGACGGGGAAGATGAGCCCGAAAGGCTGAACGAGTGCGACCTGTGGAGCGCAAGAGAGATGGAACGGGAGCCGGAACCGTGGCTGCGGGGGACGCATAGGGACTTGCCGGCGGTGGTGCGGGCGGTGATCCATGCGCTCGAACTGGCGAGGGAGGATGGGGAGCGGTGGTGTAGGGAACTCAGCGACGAACAGATGTATCTGCGGCCTGCGGGGATTGCGCCGGTGGCGTTTCAACTGCGGCATGTGGTGCGGAGTCTGGACCGGCTGCTGACGTATGCGGAAGGCAGACAACTCAGCGCGGAACAGATGGCAGGGCTGAAGACGGAGATGGACGCGGGGGCGACGCGGGAGGCGGTGCTGGAGGAGTTTTCCGCGGGGATCGAAGCGGCGATTGCGCGGGTGAAGCGATTCGCGGGGGCAAATCTGGAGGAGGCACGGAGCGTGGGACGGAAGGGATTGCCGACGACGGTGGGCGGCCTGCTGGTGCACTGCGCGGATCACACGCAGCGGCACGCGGGGCAGATCGTCACGACTGCGGGGGTGCTGGCCGCACCGGCGGGCACGCTTCGCGTCACAGCGGGACCGGAACGGGAATGAGGTTGGGATTGCGGCGCCCTGGGGTGTTGGTCGCGGCCGTGGTTCTGGCGGGGATGGCGTGGGCGCTGCCGGGGCAGGCGACGACGAATGCCGGGGATTCCCAGAGATTTGAAGTGGCGTCGGTGCGGCCGGTGCCGCCAGACAAGCAGGGGATGTTTTCGATCAGCCCGTGGGAGAGCGATCTGTTTGTGGCAAGGAACATCTCTTTGCGGGTGCTGATCGCCATGGCCTACGGGATGGACGACCACAATGTAGACGGTCTTGCAGACAAGGTTGGCGATGAGATGTTCGATATTGAAGCGCGGGTGGAGGGGCAACAGAAGCTGAGTTACGAGCATATGCAGCCGCTGCTGCAAAATCTGTTGCGGGATCGGTTTCACCTGGCAGTGCATCGCGGTAGCCGAGTGGGAGAGGGCTATGCGCTGGTGGTGGACAAGCATGGAGCGAAGCTGACGCCGAGCAGGGCGACCAGGGGGATGCCGTCGATCCTTGCGGACGAGATTTTTGGCCAGGGGATCTCGATGGAGATGCTGGCGGGGATGCTGGCGCGGCCGCTGGGGCGTCCGGTGGAGGACAGAACGGGCCTGACGGGGACGTACGACGTGACGCTGCACTTTCGGGCGAACGATTCGGAGAATTCGGAGTTGCCGTCCATTTTTACGGCGCTCGAGGAGCAGCTGGGAGTAAGGGCGGAGCGGGCGAAGGTGCCGGTAGCGATCCTGGTCGTGGATCACGTGGATGCGGAGCCGACGGCGCAGTAAGCGGAGGGAGCCACGATCCATGGTGTGAGGCTCCTGAATTCAAAGGTTTGCGGCCCGCGTCCGGATAATGTATCAAAAATCAATATCGACTAAGGTACTATCCTTTCTCTCCAGGAATGCTAGTGGGGCTGGCTCTTGCGATACAGGGAGGACTATGATCGGAAGGCTTTGGCATCCCCGCGAGGATGCCGGACATCCACGGTCAGTTGCACGATTCTCCAGGAGAGCCAGTTATGTCATCCCCATTCGCAGGAATGCTCCGCGATGCGCGCAGCGCACGTTCCTTTTTCCAGATCAAAAACCTGAGCAGTGTCGGCTGGAAGCCGGCGTTGTTGCTTTTAGCGCTGTTGTCATGGGCGGCGCCGGCGCTGCATGCGCAGTTTGGGGCGAGCCTGAACGGGACGGTCACCGATCCTTCGGGAGCGGTGATTGCGGGGGCGACGGTAACGCTGACGAATCCTGCGACCCTGGCGACGAAGACGACCACGACGAGCGGGGAAGGGTTCTATAACTTCACCGAGCTGGCGCCGGGGACGTATGCGGTGAAGGTGACGGCGACCGGATTCAAGGAAGCGGATTATCCGAGCGTGGCGGTGACGGCGGAAGTGCCGCGCGGGCTGAACGTAACAATGCAGGCGGGCGCGGCGAGCGAGACGGTCACAGTAAACGGGAACCAGACTCCGATTCTGAATACATCGGACGCGAACATCTCAAGCACCATCAGCGCGGAGGATGTGACGCGGCTCCCGGCTTTCGGGCGCGATCCGTATGAGCTGCTGCGGACCGGGGTGGGGATCACGGGCGACTCGGCGCGATCTGGAAGCGGCGGAGCGGTGACGCTGCCGAACAACACCAGCCAGAACCAGTCGAACTACGGGATTTTCCAGACGGAGAACCAGATTCAGATTTCGGCGGTGGGGCAGCGGGTGACGTCGAACACGTACGAGATCGATGGGGTCACGGTGGACAGCCTGCTGCACGGCGGGGCGGCGATCGTGACGCCGAGCATCGAGTCGGTGCAGCAGATGACGATCCTGGCGTCGAACTACGACGCGACGCAGGGGCGGGATGTAGGCGCGCACATCCTGACGGTGACCAAGGCAGGGACGAACGAGTTTCACGGGAGCGCGTTTTTCCAGTACGACGAGCCGGGGCTGAATGCGTATCAGCCGTATGGCGGTCCGACGAGTACGCCGGGGGTGTTTGCGCCGGCGACGCGGGACGATCAGGCGCAGCGGGACTGGGCAGCGAGCCTGGGCGGGCCAGTGTGGCGGAACAAGATTTTCTGGTTCGCGAGCTATGAAGAGGTGAAGAGCCGGCTGCAGTCTTTCAGCGAGCAATATGTGCCGACGCCGCAGTGGTACTCGGCGCTGGCAACGGCGCGGTCGAGCGGACTGGTGGCCGGCACGGTGACGAAGCCGGGCGGGCGGGCGGTGGTGCGGGCCGTGCTGCCGGGCGCGTGCAGCGCGATCCAGACGCAATGCGCGGCGGTGACCGGCGGGTTCGACGTCGGATCGTTCGGCGGGACGGATGGGCAGTATCTGGCGAACAACAACGTGAACGGGACGGCGGGGAATCCGAACCTGTTTACGGGTGCAGGGCTCGATGGGGTTCCGGACCTGGAATTTGCGCAGATTTCGACACCGAGCCAGTTCCGCGGGGTGCAGTTGCACGGCCGTGTGGACTGGATGATCGGGCCGCACGATCAGATCTACGCGGGTTTCTACACGCAGAAGCTGGACCAGAGCTCGCTGGACGCGACAGCAGGCGCGGCGCCGGATACGAGCGTGCCGTTCCGGCCGTTCAACCAATCGGCGACGCCGGTGTGGATCCACACGTTTGGGCCAACGCTGATCAACGAGCTGCGGGCGAACTACACGCGGTTCGCGGACAACCAGGTTTCCGATTCGGCAGGACAGGTGAACTGGGGAGTACCGGGGCTATACGCCCAGAATTACGGGTTCGGACAGATCCACTTCAGCGTGATCGCGTCGCAGACGACGCCGTATGAGGCGGCGGAAAACACGTACGAGATTCGCGACATGGTGACGAAGACCCTGGGAGCGCAGACGCTGCGGATGGGGGTGGTGATCCGGAAGGAGCAGGACAACGACAACGATTCGGGGCTGGCGCGTCCGAACTACGCGTTCCAGGGCATTTGGGATATGGCGAACGATGCGCCGCTGTACGAGGGGATCTCGGCCAATCCAAACACGGGCGGGGTAGGGGACGCGAGGCGGTATTTCCGGCGCAGCTACTACGCGGGGTACGTGCAGGATGACTGGAAGCTGCGGCCGAATATGACGGTGAACCTGGGGGTGCGGTATGAGCTGTTCGGCGATCTGACGAACAAGGGTGGGCCGATCAACGACATGGTGCTGGGGAGCGGGGCAGGAGACCAGATCATCACCTCGCGGCTGGCGCTGGTGAACCATTTGTATCCGACGACGAATGACGCGCTGGCGCCGAAGCTGGCGTTCGCGTGGCAGCCCATGGGCACGGGCAGCAAGCTGGTGGTGCATGGCGGGTTCGGAGTGAACTTCGACAATCTGGACGAGGAGCCGATTTCGCCGGCCTACGAGAACGGGCCGGGGTACTTCAACTACGGGCTGTGCTGCGGGGGGCTGCAGTCGACGAATCCGAATGCGACGGGCACGGGGATCGTGTTCGAGTACGGGACGAGCGATTCTCCGTTCAGCTACGCGCCGAATCCGAACCTGGCGGTCGGGACGAATCCGACGACAGGGACGCCGAACGCGTTCACGCCGCCGGGCGGCACGCCGTCGACGCCGCAGGTGGAGACCTACAGCATTTTGCCGGGGATGAAGCAGCCGACGCTGTACACCTTCTCACTGGATAACCAGTGGGCGCTGCCGTGGCAGATGGCGTTCACGGTGGGGTATCAGGGATCGACCGGATCCCACTTTTTGCGGCTGGTGGACCAGAACTTCCTGTATCCGCAGTCGAACGGGACGTGTGCGACGGGCGGGACGTGCACGCCGGGCGTGAACCAGACTCCGTTCTATGCGGCGTATGTTCCGACGTCGGATGTGGGGACGAACTACCAGGCGCTGAACGGACATCTGGAGAAGCGTTTGCAGCACGGGCTGGATTTCAGCGCGGCGTATACGTACTCGAAGAGCATGGACAACGCGTCGGAAGAGGGGCCTGGATTTGCGAGCAACCAGACCGATCCGGGCAATCCGCGGGCAGAGTGGGGACCGTCGGACTTCGACGTGCGGCACCGGTTCACAGCGCTGGCGACGTGGGCTCTGCCGACGCCGCATGGAAACTGGGTGAAGGAGAACGTGCTGGGGAACTGGCAGATGAACGGGATCTACACATGGCACACGGGGTTCCCGTGGACGCCGGTGATCGGGGTGCCGTCGGTGGCGCTGGTGAACGGGGCTTCGACGATTGCGCCGACGCGGCCGACGGGGTACGGGCCGGGATCGGGCGCGCCGGCGGCGGCGCTGGCCAACAACGCGTGCGGGAACAGCAATTTCATTCACGGCGGGAATTTCCCGCTGGGCAGCGCGAACTACTTCGTGTACGGAACGCCGGGACCGCCGGGAGTCGGGCGCAATTCGTTTAACGGACCCTGCTATCAGGATGTGGACATGAGCTTCGCGAAGCAGGTGACGTTCGGGGTGCGGGATCACCCGGTGCTGTTCCGGTTCCAGGCGAATCTGTACAACATTTTCAACCTGACGAACCTGCAGCCGATTGGGTTTGGGTCGACCGAGGCGCTGGTTTCGACGGTGACGACGGCAGGGACCCATGTGAACAATCCGCTGTTTGGGTTGTCGCCGGGAGCGGACTCGGGCAGGGTGGTGGAGTTCTTTGGGAGACTGCAGTTCTGAGGGCAGGTTACAGGTAACAGGTTTCAGGGAACCTGTAGCCGGTAGCTTGTAACCGGTCGCCTGTAGCTCAGAACGGGAATGATAGGGGTGTTCCGCACGGGGCACCCTTTTTCTTTTGCCAACGGCGATAATTTTGTCGGGAGTGCATGATGAGGCGGATGGCAGGAGTGGTGCTGGCGGCGGCTTTGGTCGCGGGAACGTGCGCAGGCGGAGCTGCGCAGGAGCGCGCAGGGGCGACGGAAACGATCGTGGTGAACGCGCACGCGCAGGGGAAGCCGTTTCCGCATTCCTGGGAGGAGATGTTTGGGTCGGGGCGGGCGAACCTGGCGATGCGGGCAAGCTATCGCGACGACATCCGGGCGGTGAAGAAGGTCACGGACTTCGAGTATGTGCGCTTTCACGCGATCCTTGATGACGAGAACGGGGTGTATTCGGAAGATAAGGACGGGAACCCGGTCTACAACTGGTCGTATGTGGACCAGATCTACGACGGGCTCCTGCGGAACGGAGTGAAGCCGTTCGTCGAAATCAGCTTTATGCCGAAGGACCTGGCGGCGAAGGTGCAGTATCACGCGTTCTGGTACAAGCCGATTCCGTCGCCGCCGGCGGATTACGCGAAGTGGGACGCGCTGATCCAGGCGTTTGCGCAGCATCTGGTGGAGCGGTACGGGATCGACGAAGTGGCCACGTGGTATTTCGAGGTGTGGAACGAACCGAACATTGATTTCTGGATTGGGCGGCCGGCGGAGTCGACCTACTTTGAGTTATACGATCACACGGCGCGAGCGCTGAAGTCGGTGAGCGAAAGGATTCGCGTGGGAGGGCCGGCGACGGCCCAGGCGGCGTGGGTGGGGGACATGATCGCGCATGCGACGGAGAACCATGTGCCGCTGGATTTCGTGTCGACGCACGTCTACGGAAACGACACCGCGGAAAACGTGTTCGGGGACAACCGTCCGATTGCGCCGCACCAGATGGTGTGCGCGGCGGTGGACAAGGTGCATGAGCAGATCGAGCACTCGGCGCGGCCGGCGATTCCGCTGATCTGGAGCGAGTACAACGCGACATACATGAACCAGCAGGAGATCACGGACTCGATCTACATGGGGCCGTGGCTGGCAGACACGATTTCAAAGTGCGACGGCATGACGCGGATGATGTCGTACTGGAGCTTCTCGGACGTGTTCGAGGAACAGGGCGTGATCAAAACGCCTTTCTATGGCGGGTATGGAATGGTGGCGGAGGATGGGATTCCCAAGCCCGCGTACGACGCGTTTATGCTGCTGCACGAACTGGGCGATGAGCGGTTGCCGGCTCCGGTGGATGAAGCGCTGGTGACGCGGCGTGCGGATGGGACGCTGGTGCTGGCGGCGTGGAATCTGGTGGAGCCCGGGGCGGCGGGCACGGAGAAGGCGGTGACGTTCGATCTGCAGGGCGTGGCAGATGGGACGTACGCGGAGATCCGGCGAGTGGATGCGACGCATGGAGACACGCTGGACGCGTGGAAGCAGATGGGGAGCCCGAAGGATCCGACCGAAGCGCAGGTGGAGGCGCTGAGGAAAGCGTCGGAGCCGGGAGGGCCGGAGGATATGGCGGTGCGGGATCATCGGCTGACGGTGACGCTGCCGCCGATGGGGCTGGCGGTGATCACCATCAGCAAGTAGCAGGGAGCGGGGAGCCGGGAGGATGCGGGGTGGGGTGCGTCTTCCGGCGTTGGCTGCGCGTCCGGAATAACGAGGGAACATCGATGACGCGATCTCGCTGGTTGGGTGGTGTTTTGATCGCGACGATTGGCCCGGTTGCGGTGTGGGCCGGTGCGCAGGCGGGGAGTCCTGCGCAACTGGCTGCCATATCAGGAACTGAAAGACCAGGAAGCCAGGTGCCCACCTATCAGGCGAATGCGAACCTGGTGCTGGTAGACGTGGTGGTGCGGGACAAGCGCGGTCCGATCGAGGGGCTGAAAGCCTCAGATTTTCAGGTTGCGGAAGACGGACAGCCGCAGACGATCACGACATTTGAGGAGCACCGGGCGACGGATGCGGTGCAGGCGGTCGAGGCGCCGCCACTGCCGCCGCATGTGTACAGCAATGCTCCGACGTACCGGCGGACGAGCGCGGTGAACGTGCTGCTGCTGGATGCGCTGAATACCGAGGCGCACCATCAGACGTGGGTGCGGCAGCGGATGGTGAAGTACCTGCATCTGGTGCCGCCGGGGACACAGCTGGCGGTGTTCACGCTGGCGTCGCGGCTGCGGATGGTGTCCGGATTCACGACGGACGTGGGGATGATCGAGCAGGCGCTGGGCACGAAGAGGACGCCGATGGAGAACTCGCGGCTGGTGGATCCAGGGGAAGACGCGGCTGAGAAGGGTGTGACCGACGCGATGCTGAGCTCAATGCCGGCGGCCGAAGAGGGGGCGATGGCGCAGGAGGTGCGGGAGTTCGAAGCGGATCGGGCGGTGTTTCAGGGAGAACAGCGGCTGGAGATCACGCTGGCGGCGATGGGCGAGCTGGGCCGGTATCTGAGTGAGATTCCGGGGCGGAAGAATCTGATCTGGTTCTCGGGGGCGTTTCCGATTCAGTTCAGCGTGGACGAGGCGGGAGGGAAACCGGCGCAGCTGCGGGACTTCAGTCCGCAGGTGATGGAGATTGAAGCGCAGCTGGCGCGGGCGCGAGTGGCGGTGTATCCGGCGGACGCGCGGGGGCTGCTGACTATGCCGTTGTTTGGGGACGGTGGGATGGATGCAGGGGCCGATCCGCAAGCGGCTGTGGGCAACGACGAGGCATTTCTGAACTCAGTGGGGTGGCCGCAGGTGACCATGCGAGAGATTGCGCGGCAGACGGGCGGCGAGGCGTATGTGAATACGAACGCGGTGGGCCAGGCGGTGGAAAAGGCGATCGCGGACGGGTCGAGTTACTACACCCTCGGCTACGCGCCAAAGAGGGCGGAAATGCCGGGACAGTACCGGACGATTGCGGTGAAGGTGGAAGAGACGGCGGATCGTGGGCAGTATGAACTTTCCTACCGGCGGGGATACTTTACGGAGGATCCGGGGCAGACGGGAGGGCCGGCGTCGCAGCAGTTGAGCCCGATGAGCACCGCGCTGGAGCATGGGGCTCCGCCGTTATCGCAACTGATTTTCCAGGTACGCGTGCTGGCGGCGGATGATCCGGCGGCGCGGGGCATGCAGGCAGCCTCGGGTCCGGCGGGGGATCTGGCGAAGACCCTGCAGGGGCCGGTGGAACGCTATCTGATCGACGCCACGATTGATCCGCGAGCGCTGGTTTTGAAGCCCCTGGCCGGCGGGTGGCAGCGGGCGGAGCTGGAGATTGCGGTGGAGGTTCTTAGCGCGGATGGGGTGCGGCTCAACGGGAGGGATCATGGGGTGCAAATCGATGTGGCGCCACGCAACGGGGTGCGGCCGCTCCATCTGCACGAGGAGATCGACGTGCCGGCGGCGGCGGTGTCGCTGCGGGTCGCCGTGCGGGATGTGGCGAGCGGGCGGATTGGGACGGTGGAGGTGCAGGAGTGATCCGGGATCAGCGATTTTGCTACCATGGGCGGACCCAGGCAATGCTGATATGAAGTGGATGCTGTGACGTTCGCTTCGGTGAGAGGCTTCGATGATCCGGTCGCGCTGGTGGTTGGTGGTTTCGATCGCCGTATTCGGGTCGCTGGCAGTGTGGGCGGCCGCAGGGCAGATGGGCGGGAATCCGCCACAACAGCCGGAGACGGGCCCGATCGTCACTTTCCAGGCCAACGCCAATCTGGTGCTGGTGGACGTGGTGGTGCGGGACAAAGATAAGCCGGTGGAGGGGCTGCGGAAGTCCGACTTCCAGGTGCTGGAAGACGGGAAGCCGCAGGCGGTCACGGTCTTTGAAGAGCACAAGGCGGCGGATGTGCAGGAGTCGGCGCAGGCTCCGGTGCTGCCGCCGCATGTTTACGGGAATTTTCCCCGGTACCGGATTACCAGCGCGGCGAACGTGCTGCTGCTGGATGCCCTGAACACGCCGCTGAACGACCAGAATTATGCGCGGCAACAGATGCTGAAGTATCTGCACACGATTCCGCCGGGGACGCAGATTGCGGTGTTCACGCTGGCGTCGCGGCTGCGCATGGTGGCGGGATTCACGACCGACGCTGGCGCCATTGAGCAGGCGCTGAACCTGGGGCACACGCCGACACAGAAGAGCGTGATGACCGACCCTGCAGGCGATCAGGCAGAAAAGGTAGCCGAGGCGGGGGTGACGGCGGAACTCTCGGGGATGGCGCAGGAAGTGGAGGAGTTCGAGCACGACCGGCAAACGTTCCAAACCGAGCAGCGGGAGGATATGACGCTGGGGGCGTTCAGCGAACTGGCGCGGTTTCTAAGCACGGTGCCGGGGCGGAAGAATCTGATCTGGGTTTCGGGAGGGTTGTCCGGGGCTCTGGATCCCGACCTTACGCGGATGAACGCCAACCAGGCAGCCCGCTTCGCGCCGGCGGCGCGGATGGTGAACGCGGAGCTGGCGCGGGCACGGGTGGCAGTGTATCCGGTGGACGCGCGGGCGCTGATGAACCTGACGGACAGCAATGTCGCGAATGTGATCGCGCCGACGGAGATGGGAATGCTGGCAGACACGCAGGCGGCCAAGGGTGAGGCCGTTCAGAACGACATTACGACTCCGCAGGGGTGGGGCGAATCGCAGCTGGAGATGAAGCTGGTGGCAACCGACACGGGAGGGGCTGCGTTCTACAACACGAATGCGGTGGGAAAGGCAGTAGGGGAAGCGATTGCGGACGGCGAGAACTACTACACGCTGGGCTATGCGCCGGAGGGGGCGAAGAACGACGGGGCGTATCACACGATCGCGGTGCGGATGACGGAGGGCAAATACCAGCTGGCGTACCGGCGCGGGTACTTTGCCGTCGATCCCAACGAGCCGGGGCAGGGGACGCCCATGCTGAGCCCGGTTGTGGCGGCGATGGAGCACGGTGTTCCGCCGCTGTCCCAGGTGATTTTCGAAGCGCGGGTGCTGCCGGCGGGCGATCCCGAGCTGCAGGGATTGCAGCCGACGCCGGGGCCGGCAGGGAAACCGGCGGAACCGCTGCAGCCGCCGGTGACGCGGTATTTCGTGGACTACTCCGTCGATCCGCACCAACTGCTGCTGAAGGATGTGCCGGACGGGAAGCAGCAGGCGGAGCTGGAGGTGACGCAGGCGGTCTACGATCCGGAGGGCAAGCGGTTGAACTTTACCGATGCGGGACTGGAAGTGACGCTGACGGCGGCGCAGATGGCCCAGGACATGCGGAACGGAGTGCACCTGCGGCAGGAGATCGATGTGCCGGCCGGGCCGGTGTGGCTGCGCGTGGGGGTGCGGGATGTGACGAGCGGGCGGATCGGGACGGTGGAAGTGCCGCTGCCACAGAGTTTGGGGATTCGGGATTAGAGTTTAGCCGGAAACAGGGAACCGGGAGCCGCGCTCAGGATGGCAGCTGCGAGCTGCTGCCGGACTGGAACATTTCGAGGAGGATTTCGGCGGCCTGTTTGGCGTCGAAGGTGCGGAACTCGCGGGTGAGTTCCAGAGCGGTGGCCTGAGGGGCGAGGTTTTTGAGGGCCGCGAGAACGGTCGAGGACGGCATTTGGGGGGAACCTGGGCCGACGAGGATGTAGTCGAAGGTCTCGCACCGCAGCAGGATGCGGGCGTCGGAGACGAGGCTGGCGGATTTCACTTCATATCCATATTGAGTGAGGACGGCGCGGACAAATGCGCCGAGGTCGGGAGAGCGGTCCACGACGAGGACGCGGCGGCCGGACTGCGGCGCTGCAGTGTGCGCGGGGCCCTGGGTGAGGAAAGAGTGCACGGCTTCCTGCTCAGTCGGCGAGGTCTGCAGGACGGTGGAGAGCAGGGTGATGTTGAGCAGCTCGGTGACGAATGGGCGAGGCGCGGCAAGGCGGAGATCGCCGCCGCGCTTGCGGAGATTGGCGGCGAAGCGGACGAGGAGGCCAAGACCGGAGCTGTCGATGCGGGCGACGTCGGCGATGTTGAGGACGACGCGCTGGACCTCGAGGATCGCGCTCCGGAGGGCGGCTTCGAGGGCATTGGCTTCTTCGCCAAGGACGATGCGGCCGCTGCACTGGAGGATGGCGACGTGGCCGCAGAAGCGGGATTCGATCTGAATGGGCATGGATCGGGCTCTGGTCCTGGGGTTTTGGGGGATGAGAGCCAAGGTACCACAGGGGCATTGAGGGCGTGAACGGCGCGTCCCCTGCGGGCGGGAAGCATTTGTTTGCTCCGGCAAAAGAGCGGCCTGTAGACTGAGTTCCCCCGAGAGAATCAGCGGAACACCAATCGGCAGCAGGAATTCCTGGGACGGGACAGGGAGGCTCCATGGGATTTGTATCTCCGGGCGGATTGTGCGGCAGCGGATTGCCGGGAACGGGGCGCGGGCGGGGGGACGCGCGGGGCTGGCAGCGAAGGGCGGCTCTGTTGTTCCTGGTGCTGACGATTTGCGCGGCGGGATGGGCGCAGGAGGGGGCCGCGCATGCGGTGCGCGATCCGCGGAATGCGGACGGCACAACCCTGGGCGCGCCGATGGATCTGGGGACGCAGTGGCTGGCGCAGCCCGGGGACGATCCGAAGTGGGCGCAGCCGGACTTCGATGACAGCGGCTGGCGGACGGTGAACACGGAGATTCCGCTGGGGCGGCAGGGACTGAATCATGTGGACGGGATCTGGTACCGGATCCACGTGCGGCTGCCGGAGGGAGCGCACGATCTGGCGATTGCCATGCGCGGATTTGCGGGCAATGAACAGATCTACGCGAATGGGGTGCTGGTGGATTCGATCGGATTCCCCGGAAACGCCTTGCGGTTTGTCAACGTGCGTTACGCGGAGATTCCCGATGCAGCGGTGGTTGGGCATAGCACGCTGACGATCGCGATCCGGGGGCGGCTGAGCCGCGTCCAGGACGTGGTTCCCTCGATGGGAGGTTTGGGGGACTACAGCACCGTGCTATTGGGCCCGGCGAGCGTGATGTCGGAATATGCGACGCTGTATTTTTTCCGGAACTTCACTTCGAATACCGCGAACCTGATCATGACCGCGCTGCTGCTTCTGATTGCGCTGGCGCTGGCCCTAACCAGCCGGTCGGAGAGTGAATACGCGGCGCTGTCGGTGATGCTGACGGCGGGCCTGCTGCAGCAGGGAGTGGAGATCTGGCGGTGGATTCATTCGTGGCCCTTTGCGACGGGATACTTCCTTTTTTCCGGTGTCATCGGCGCGCTGTACTCGGTCGCTCTGATGGAATTTGTGCGGCTGGTGTTGGGTCTGCGGCGGTCGCGTACCCTGGTGATTTACTACGGGCTTTTGGCCGGGTTCGATATTCTCAGCAACCTGGCCCTTCTCTATTCGTCGCTTCTGATCGGTCTGGGCAAGGCACTGATTGTTTTCGATGTTGCCCAAAAGGTGATTTCGCTTCCGGTGGATGTGGGATTGCCGCTGGTGGCGCTGTGGGTGTTCTGGAGGCGGCGGAACCGG
>JBAUGH010000481.1:0-2543 GCA_049679565.1 Acidobacteriaceae bacterium | reverse complement strand
CCTGCTGGCAGCGGTTTCCTGGCTTGCTCTCCGGTCTCGCAGCCCGGCGCCTGCCGCGCCGGCCGCCGCCAGAATCGGCTCTATCGCGGTGCTGCCCCTTCGCAATCTCTCCGGCGATCCTTCGCAGGACTATCTCGCCGACGGCATCACCGAGGCTCTCATCGGCAGCCTCTCGGGGATTCACAACCTGCGCGTCACCTCGCACACCTCGGTGCTGCGCTTCAGGAACACCCAGCTCTCCTCGCCGGAAATTGCCAAAATGCTTGGGGTGGATGCTCTGGTGGAGGGTTCGGTCATCCGCGACGAGAGCCGTATCCGCGTGACCGCGCAGCTGATTCGCGGCGCTACCGACGAGCACTTCTGGTCGGAGACCTACGACAGGGACATGCGCGACGCGCTGGCCCTTGAGAGCGACCTGGCCCGGACGATCGCCGACAAGGTGGAGGTCACGGTGACCGGCGACGAGCGCCAGCGGCTGGCCGCCGCTCGCCCCGTCGCCCCGGAGGTCTACGAGAGTTATCTGCAGGGAAGATTCGAGCTCGATCAGGGAAACACGCGCGCCTCTCTGGAGCAGAGCGTGGCCGACTTCGAGGCGGCCGTTCATCGCGACCCGGACTTCGCGCCTGCCTACCTCGGTTTGGCCCGCGCCTACGCCAACCTGGGAACCGTCTACGCCGGCGAATCCCCCGCGGAGACCCGCCCGAAAGAGATCCGCTTCGCAAGGCAGGCGCTGGCTCTCGACCCCAATCTGGTCCTGGCCCATGTGCTGCTGGCCAGCACCCTGCAGAGGGAATGGCACTGGACCGAAGCTGAAACCGAGTATCACCGCGCCCTCGACCTGAATTCCAACGATGCCACTGCCCATGCCGGCTTCGCGGCCTGGCTCTCCTGCCAGGGACGCACCGACGAAGCCATTGCCCAGATTCGCTTCGCCCGGCAGCTCGATCCCGCGACCATCTCGGGTGCAAGCGTCGCCTGGATTCTCTTTCAGTCCCACCGCTTCGACGAGGCGGTCCGCGAGGCACGCAGCGCAGTCGCCGTCGCGCCCGACGACGCCAACAACCTTTTGACCCTGGGATTTGCACTGATCGCCGACCATCAGGCAGCCGAAGCCGTCCCGCTTCTGGAAAAAGCTGTTGCCCTCTCGAAAGGCAGTCCCGCGGCTACCGGCGTCCTCATCCGCGCCTATGCCCACGCTGGACGACGCGCCGATGCGCTTCGCACCCTGGCGAGTCTGCACGCGCGGCGCAATCAGGGTTACGTGCCCGCCGGCGCTTTTGTGAATGCCTACCTGGGCCTGGACGATCGGGAGCAGGCTTTCTATTGGATCGGACAGGCTTACAACGAAAAATCCAACATCCTGCAGTTCGTCAAAACCCACCCGTATTTCGATCCCATCCGCAGCGATCCGCGTTTCGCGGATCTGGTCCGTCGCGTCGGACTGAGCTGAAATTCTGAGGGAAGCGCAGGATGGCCGCGAGCCTCTGGTGGAACGCTCTTACGGGTTGGCCTTATTTCGGCACGCCGCGGGAGAAATGCGGGAACACGAACTCCTGCAGCAGCGCGCCGGTGGTGCCCATCAGCGTGGTTACGGTTCCGTTCTTCAGCGTCGTCCCCCAGCCGCGGTTTCCCGCCGGGTAGTAGAGGTTCGAAAGCGCGCCGGAGGCAAGGTTTCCCAGCACGAACGAATAGTTCGGCTGCCACTTCCCATTGTCCCCTTTGGCGATGGCGATGGTCGAAACCGCGTACGCAGCGCGAGAGAAGTAGCTGCCGGTCCCGCGCCAGAAGTAGCGCGGATCCTGGTGAAACAGGGTCGGCAAAATCGCCCCGCCGATGAAGTTGCTGCCGGCATCGTTCGCATATTCGGCGCCGAAGCGCTTTGCGTAGCCGCGCAGCCCCTGGCGGTAGGCGGGATATTGATTCTGCGCCTGCTCCACGGCGCCGGTGATGGCATCGGAAATAAAAGTCCCCGGATCGATCGAGCTCTTCCACGCCAGCTCGAATTTCTGCCGGGTGGTGAGGGGCGCCGCATCGGGCACATAGCTCACGAAGAAGTTGGGGAACATGCCGCCGATGCGCTGATGTTCCTGCAGGCGAATCTGTTGCTCGGCGATTTCCTGCTGCGATGGGGTCACGCGCACAATCGAAATCGCGGGATTCACCTTCAGGACGATGTTGGCGATCTCGCGAAATTTCCCCGCCGTCACGGCTACGTCGCCGCTCGTCCAGCTGGCCAGACCGGGCGACGAGACAATTGCGACATACTGGCCGGGCTCGACGCTGAGCAGGAAAAAGCCGTTCGCGTCGGCCGTCGCTGTTCGTGTCTCCTCGGAACCGGCCGCCGAGGTCAGCGTGACGGTGGCGCCTTCAAGGGTGTTCCCGTTGGTATCCTTCACGGTGCCGATCACGGTACCGAGGGCGGCGCCGCGCGCGTCCTCTGCGGCAGGAGACGGCGCAACCGCGGCTTCGGTTCGCGTCTCGGCAAGGGCCGGGCCGGGCCGCTGTTGCGCCGGGCTGAGCAGTGCCGCAAAAGCCAGTCCGGC
>JBAUGH010000480.1:0-10000 GCA_049679565.1 Acidobacteriaceae bacterium | reverse complement strand
AGCGGTTGAGGCGCTTCGCCGCAGGAACCGGCCGGCGCTGCTGATTATCGCGGTTCTGGTTTTTTATCCGGCGGTGTATTACCTGACGAACACGAACGCTGGATATTTCCAGCAGTATCCGATCCAGCCGGAGATGATCGCGCTGGCGATCGTGGTGTTTGTGCAGGAGATCAGGCCGGAGAAGCGGGAGATGTCCGCTGCGCCGCCGGCCGCCTGAGCCTTTCCGCATCCGGGGCGGGAAAGCGGGAGCCTGAGCGGGCGACGCGAGCGGCTCATCAGCAGTGACAACAAATGGAGTCGAGGGTGCAGTGAAAGCCTGCGCTGCGGGGCCGGTCCCGGCGGCGAGAGACTCTTTTGTCGCGCGGTGACGCTCAGGTGGTGAAGGCGTGCTCGGTTTCTTCGGCAGACGGGGCATCGAGCGGGTGCATGAGGCCGTTACGGGAGAGGCGATAGCGGCGCCCGCGCCACAGGATGGTGCTGCTCCCATAGCTGGCGATCCAACAACAGAAGCCGAGAAGATCGCGCAGCGGGTAGAGGAGAACGGTGCGCAGGAGATGGCGCTCGTGGACCGCAAGGGACCCGATGAGGGCGGCGAGCGCCATGCGGTTGAGGATGCCGAAGGCGAGGAGGGCGAAGCCGAGGATGGGGCGATGCAGGGCGAGGGCGCTGAAGCAGCCGAGGAGCCCGAAGGGGACGCTGAAGGTGAGTGCGGTGCCGAGGTGCCCGAGGGGGCGGGAGAAGCGAGTGGATTTCATCCAGCGGATCTGGTGGCGGAGGGAGGCGGCGAAGCTGAGGTTGAGGATGATGTGATCGATGATGTGGTGGGAGAGAACGACGGTTTGGCCCTGTTCGGCGACCCTGGCGCCGAGCAGGAAGTCGTCGGAACAGTAAGGGCCGAGGACGCCGAAGCCGCCGATCTGCTCGACCGCGCGGCGGCGGACGGCCATGGTGGGGCCGAGGGCGAACTTCATGCCTTCGAGAAGATTGGCGGTAAGGACGCCGGCGGTCATTTCGACGGACATGCCGGCGGCTTCGAGTTGGGACCAGAAACTGCGGTCGGCGACGCCGCGGTAAAGGCAGGTGACGGAGCCGACATTGGGGTCGGTGAAGGGCGCGACGACTTCGCAAATGTAGTTGGGAGTCACGCGGACGTCGCTGTCGCTGACGATGAAGATGTCAAACTGCGCCGCGGCGTGCATGAGTTCCAGGGAGGAGACTTTGGCGTTGATGTGAGTGCGCTCGCCGGTGGAGAGAAACCGGGCGGGGATGTGGGGGAAGCGGGCGGCGACGCGGCGGGCGGTTTCGAGACCAGGATCGTGGGGAGAGCGGGCGCAGAAGAGGATTTCGAACCGGGGGTAGTTCTGGCGGAAGAAGGATTCGAGGTGGGCATCGAGGTTGGGCTCGTCGCCGTCGACCGGCTTGAGGAGACTGACGGGAGGCTCGAAGGCGGGATTCGGCAAGGCTGGGCGGCGGCGGAGAAACGCGACGAGTCCGACCAGGGCGAGGGCGGCGGAGATAGCTGAAGTGAAGAGGCCGAAGAGGCCAAGATCGAAGAGAAAGCGAACCATAATGATGCGCGCCGGAGCTGGCGAAACACCGCCGCCCCTAGCAGGGTACCGCATTGAGGAGGCAGATGCAGGTTCAGACGACAACAAGGCGGGCGTCTTCGCGCATCCAGAGGGCCAGCTGGCGGAGGAGCCAGACGTTGCGCTCGAAGAGGGTAGTGGCGTAGTGGAGGGCGGAGAGGCTGCCGGCGCTGGAGGCCTGCGCGAGGCCGTGGCGGTTGCGCAGTTCCTCCATCATGCCGCCGCGGTCGTCGGTCATGGCGACGAGCATGTCGATTTCGAGGGTGCCTGGGGATTCGAGGGCGGCAAGCGCGGTGAAGAGGATGGTATCGAGCGATTCGATGAGGAGGGCGGCCAGCTCATGCCCGGCCATGCCGCACAGGGTCTCGGAAAATAGATACGCATTTTCCTCGAGGGCGCGGAGGGTGCTTTCCTTGCGCTGGAAACCGATGGCGCGGGTGGCGAGATCGGAGGCGATGGGCATCTGGAGGAGCGCGTCGAGGAACTCGGCGATATGGCGGCCGAGGAGAGCAGCGGCGGCGTGCAGTGGTTTGAGGTCGGAGGGGTCGCCGCGGCGGGCTGCGTCGAGATAGCGGCTGACGCCGCGGATGATGCGCATTTGCTCGAGGGCGACGAGGTCGAGAGCGGTTTCGGGGGATTTGAGCGAGTCGTACTGGAGGTAGATAGGGCGGGAGAGGTCCTGTTCGGGAGTGGGGGGCCAGAGTTTGGCCAGCCAGGCGGGGGCCCAGCGGAGGCCGCCGATGGCGACCAGGGCGCCAGTGACATTGAGGACGAGGTAAATGCAGGCCATGCGGTGAGGGATGGACCCGCCGGCGGCGTGGAGGGCGGCGATGAGCAGAGGAAGGCGCAGGAGGCGCTCGGCGACGAGAACGACGGCGAGGATAAGACTGGCGGCGCAATTGGTCATCGCCTGATACATAGCGATCTGGCGAGGGACGCCGCGGAGGTTGCCGGAGAGCAGCGAGGTGGCGATGGCCGAACCGAGGCCAAGACCGGCGATGATCATGAGGGACGGGAATTCACCCAGCTGGCCGCCGCGGTTGATGGTGACGGCGATGGCGGCGACCGCCGAGGAAGAGTGGATGAAAGAGCGGAGCGCGGTGCCGAGGAAGAAGGCAGCGTAGGGCCAGCGTGCGAAAAAGTACGCGACATGCGCAAACTGGGCGGACGATGCGAGGGGCTGGAAGGCCTGCTTCATCATTTCAAGGCCGAGAAACAGGAGGCCGACGGACATGCCGCTGGCGACGGCCGGCTTCCAGCGTTTGGCGAGTTTGAAGGCGAGAACGAGTCCGGTGATGCCGATGAGGAAAAGGATGGAGAGGTGCAGGTCCGATGCAGCGAAGAAGACCAGCAGGGCGGTGCCGATATTGGCGCAGGCAAGGACGATGAGGGCGCGGGTGATGGGCAGCAGGCCGCTCGACACCATGCCGGAGAGGATGAAGGCGACGACGGAGGCGCTCTGGGTGACGGCGCCAAGGGCGGCGCCGACCAGTCCGGCCAGGACCGGGCGATGGGTGAGGCGGCCGAGGGCCTGGCGGAAGCGCTGGCCGCTCATCTGGCGCAGATTGTCGGAGACGCCGCTCATGCCGGAGAAGAAGAAGCTGAGTCCGGCAAGATAGAGCGCGAGCAGTTCGACCATGGATTGCGGGGAAAACCTCGGCCATAACGATACCAGCGACGATTGGGGAAGAGTGTTAATGTGCTCGGTATCGGAGTGTTTGGCGGGGACGGCTTTGGAGTGAGGGAGCGCGTGGGGCAGGCAAGAAACGGAGAACGATGAGGCGGCGGGAGTTTCTGAGGCAGACGTCGTGGGCGGCTGCGGGGTGGGCTCTCCGGCGAACGGGGCACGCAGGAGGGTTGCGGGCGGCGGGGACCGGATCGGGGGCAGAGAAGGCGGCTGCGGAGGCATGGAGCTTCACGACCGAGGCTGCGGGGCTCGAGCGGATCTATGACGCGGCGCAGGCGACGCTGCACGGAAACGTGGTGAAGCTGGGGGCGTACGCCGATCCGGTGCTGATCGAAGGCAGCGTGTACCGGGGAGTGTGGCTGGAGTGCGGACCGCTGGAAGGGCTGGTGGACAGCGAAGTGGGGCCGGAAGGGGCAGCCGGAGCGGCACGTAACAATCACCTGATCTTTTTTGCGTTGCAGAAGCCGGATGGACAGCTGCCGTGCGCGGTGAAGGACGGGGGTTCGGGGTTCGGGCAGATCCAGATGGTGGTGCCGATTGCGGCGACGGCGTGGGAGCTGGCCGAGAGCTGGGGCGACGAGGAGTTGCTGGAGAAGGCGTACGTCGCCTGCGGCAAGTGGGACGCGTGGCTGCGGCGCTACCGGAATACGCGGGGGACGGGATTGTGCGAGGGCTTCTGCACGTACGACACGGGAATGGACAACAGCCCGCGGTGGCGAGGCGTGCCGAATCGATGTCCGGATGCGGATGCACGGAAGTGTCCGCAGGCGCCGGGCGTGCCGCGGCTGTGCCCGGATCTGTCGGCGACGGTGTATGGGGGACGGGTGGCGCTGGCGGCGATGGCGAAGGAACTGGGGAAGGGAGGCGAAGCGGATCGATGGGGGGAGGACGCGGCGGCGATTCGCAAGCTGATTGTGGAGCGGCTCTACGATCCGCAGGACGGCGCATTCTACGATCTGGACGCGAACGATCGTTTCGTGAAGGTGCGGAGCACGGCGACGCTGCGGGTGCTGGGCGAGCATGTCGTGGAGGATGCGCTGTTCGAGGCAATCTGGCGGAAGCAGGCGCACAATCCGGCGGCGTTCTGGGCGCCGTATCCATTTCCCTCGGCGGCGCTGAATGATCCGACGTTCGTGCGGCCGATCCCGCGGAATTCCTGGGGCGGCGCGTCGCAGGCACTGACGGCGCTGCGCGCGCCGCGGTGGATGGAACATTACGGCAAGCCGGCAGAACTGGGCTTCGTGATGCAGCGCTGGCTGGACGCGCTGCTGCGGGCGGGGGCATTCCGGCAACAGATGGATCCGGTGACGGGTCAATTTACGACGGTGGATCCAGGCGGGTATTCGCCGGCGGCGCTGGTGTTCTGCGATTTCCTGTGGCGGTTGTCGGGCGTGCGCGAGCAGGACGGGATGATCGAGTGGAACGTGCGGCCGCCGGCGGTGCAGGGGCGGTCGAAATTTACGCGGACGATCGGCGGGACAACGGTGGAACTGCGCTATGAAGGGACCACAGGGGAACTGTGGATCGAGGGACGGCGCATCGCGCTGGTGGAAGGCGTGGTTCGGCTGGTGGGGACGAAGGCGGGCGAGCTGCGCGAGGCGGTTGGGATCGCGGATCGCATTGCGGCGGTAACGCTGTTTGCGCCGAATCGCGCGGTGCGGGTGTTTGCGGTAGAGGGGAACGCGCGGGTACCGCTGAGCTGAACAGGCCAGAGACACCCGGGAACGGCCGCGGTTCAGGCGGCTTTGCGAAGAACTTCTTTCTTCACGGATTTGAAGCCGTGAGCGAGTTTCTTTGCCGGAGAGGCACGAGCGCTGAGGCGCTTCCACGCGAAGCCGGCGATGCCGAGGCCAAGGGTGAGGGCGGTGGCCACGGTCTTCGCGTGGGATTCGGCACGGAATTCCCAACTGCGATCTTTGGCACGGTCGTCGAAAGATCCGTGGGCGCCGTGATCCCCGGGGACGGGATGGTAGAGATTGTCGGGGCGGTTGGGGTCCTTCGCTCCGTCGTACTGCTGAGAATCGTAGCCACTGTGGGCGAGCACATGGTCGGCGAACGACGGGGCGAGCTTGTTGCCGAAGATGGCTTTGACGGTGGAGCCGCCGACGAAGTACTCGCGGCGATCAGGGTGATGGGCTGCGTGCCAGATGGCGCGCGCGGCGACTTCGGGCTGGAAGATCGGCGGAACCGGCTGGGCCTTGCGCGGGAGCTTGCTGCGCACCCATCCAAACTGCGGGGTGTTGAGCGCGGGCATCTGGACCATGGTGGTGCGGACATGGCTGTGGTCGTGCAAAAGCTCGGTGCGGAGAGCGGCGAAGAAGCCGAGGATGGCGTGTTTGGACGCGCAGTAGGCGGCCTGGAGCGGGATGCTGCGGTAGGCGAGCGCGGAGCCGACATGGACGATGGCGCCGCGATCGCGGGGCAGCATGTATTTGAGCGCGGCGAGGGTGCCGTAGACGTAGCCGAGGTAGGTGACTTCGGTGACGCGGCGGAATTCGTCGGCAGTCGTCTCTTTGATGGGGGCAAAGACGGAGGTCATGGCGTCGTTGACCCAGATATCGATGGGACCGAGCTCGCGCTCGACGCGATCGGCGGCGGCTTCGACGGCGGCGGCGTCAGCGACGTCAACGGGCAGAACGAGAGCCTTGCCGCCGAGCGCTTCTACTTCGCGCGCGGCAGCTTCGAGACCGTCGGTGCCGCGGGCGATGAGACCGACGGCTGCACCGTGGCGGGCGAATTCGCGGACGGCGGCGCGGCCGACACCCGCAGAGGCTCCGGTGATGACAACGACTTCGGGCTGGTTCACAGTGATTCCCCCTCAGGAATGGCTTCCTTCGGTAAGATGCGGAATCTGTCGTTTTGCGACACGTTTTGATGCCGCCTTCAGGCGGGGATAACCGGAGACGCGGGTTTGCCATCCCAAAGGACTAAGGGGTTGCGTGCCGCCGGGGTTTGTGTTCCGCGGATTGCGCGCGATGCGATGCCAGCCTGCACGTTTCCATCTATGCCAGACCATTTCAGCTCTTTCGCCATCGATGCCGTCAGCGTAGCCAGCTACAGGATTCCAACCGACGCACCGGAGTCGGACGGAACGCTTTCGTGGAATCACACAACGATTGTCATTGTGACCGTTCGGGCGGGCGGGGAATACGGTTTGGGGTACACGTATGCCGACACGGCGACGGCGGCGCTGATCCACGATGAGCTGCGCGGCGTGGTGAAGGGCATGGACGCGATGGCGCCGCATGCGGCGTATGTGGCGATGTGGCGGAGCATCCGGAATCTGGGCCGGCCGGGGATCGCATCGATGGGGATTTCGGCGGTGGACGCGGCGATCTGGGACGTGAAAGCACGGCTGCTCGGACTACCGCTGGTGACGCTGCTGGGGGCGGTACGCAAGGGGGCGGCGGTGTACGGGAGCGGGGGATTTACATCGTATTCCGACAAGCAACTGGAGAAGCAGCTGGGCGGATGGGCGCGCGCAGGGATGAGTGCGGTGAAGATGAAGATCGGGCGCGATCCGGAGCGCGATCCGCAGCGGGTGCGGGCGGCGCGGAAAGCGATTGGCGCGGAGACGCAGCTGTATGTGGACGCAAACGGCGCGTATCGGCCGCGGCAGGCGCTGGAGCGGGCGGAAATGCTGGCAGAGCACGACGTGCGGTGGTTCGAAGAGCCGGTGTCGTCGGACGATCTGGAGGGGCTGCGCTTTGTGCGGGAGCGCGCGCCGGCGCGGATGCGGATTGCGGCGGGCGAGTACGGCTATACAGGTTTCGATTTCCAGCGGATGCTGGCCGCCGGCGCCGTGGACGTGCTGCAGGCGGATATGACGCGGTGTGGAGGGGTGACGGGATTCATGGAGGCGGCCGCGCTGTGCGAGGCGTGGCATGTGCCGCTGTCGTCGCACACCGCGCCGGCGCTGCATGCGGCGGTGGCATGCGCCGCAGTTCCGTTCACGGAGATGGAGTATTTCCACGACCATGCGCGCATCGAGAAGATGCTGTTCGAGGGCGGTCCGCAACTGTTGAGGGGCGAACTGCGGCCGGACCTGTCGCGGCCGGGGAATGGTCTGGAACTGCGGCGCGTGGACGCGGAGAAATTCGCCGCCTGAAGGGGTTCGGTTCTTCCGGGGCTCAAGCCCCGGGTTTCAGTATCATTCGCAACGGCACGGCTGAGGCCGCGCGCCCTCAAAGCGAACGAATCGCTGTCAGTCAGCATTCGGAGTAACGCAACATTTGCCATGACTCAAGGAGCGAACTATGTCTGCGAAGCCCGTTCCCCTGATCTCGCCGGAAGAACTGACACGACCGATGGCTGCGCGGCGCCCGGGACGCGATGTGGACGCAGAGGGGCTGCGGCGCGCGCTGGAGAAAGAGCTTGAAGGGGAAGTGCGGTTCGACGCGGGGACGAAGTCGATGTATGCGGTGGACGCCTCGAACTACCGGCAGATTCCGATCGGGGTGGTGATCCCGAAATCAAAAGAAGACGTGGTGAAGACGGTGGCGGCGTGCCGGGAATTTGGAGCGCCCCTCTTGTCGCGAGCGGGTGGGACGAGCCTGGCGGGGCAGACGGTGAACACGGCGGTGGTGATCGACTGGTCGAAGTACATGCATGGGGTGCTGGAGGTGAACGCGCAGGAGCGGTGGGCGCGGGTGCTGCCGGGGACAGTATGCGACGAACTGCGCGATCGGGTGATGCAGCTGACGGGAAATCTGCTGAACTGGGGGCCCGATCCTGCGACCCACAATCGGTGCTGTTTCGGGGGGATGATCGGGAATAATTCGTGCGGGGCGCACGCGCAGATGTCGGGCAAGGTGGAGCACAACGTCGAGGAGCTGGAGATTCTGCTGTACGACGGCACGCGGATGACCGTGGGCTGGATGAACGAAGCGGAGATGGAGCGGAAGATTGCACGGGGTGGACGCGAGGGGGAGATTTATGGTCGGCTACGGCGGTTGCGCGACCGCTATGCGCGCCAGATTCGGGACAGGTATCCGCCGATTCCGCGGCGGGTATCGGGGTACAACCTGAACGAATTGCTGCCGGGCAAGGATGGGCGATTCAACATCGCGCGGGCGCTGGTGGGCAGCGAAGGGACGCTGGTGACGATTCTGGAGGCCAGGGTTCGGCTGATCGACGCGCGGGCGGAGCGGGTGATCCTGATGCTCGGCTATCCGGATGTCTATGAGGCGGCGGATCACGTGATGGAGATCGACGCCTTTGATCCGGTGGCTCTGGAGGGGATCGACGATCGGCTGACGCACAACATCCTGAAGAAGGGGGGGCCGCACACGAAATTTCTGCCGCTGCTGCCGGAGGGCAAGGGATGGCTGATGGTGGAGTTCGGCGCGGACCGCAGGCAGGACGCGCTGGAAACGGCGCGCGCGGCGATGGCGGAGCTGAGCAGGAAGCGGGGGGCTCCGGCGATGAAGCTGCTGACCGAGAAGGAAGAGATGCACCACATGTGGGAGCTGCGCGAGTCCGGGCTGGGGGCGACGGCGTTTGTGCCGGGGGAGCCGGACACGTGGCCCGGATGGGAGGATTCGGCGGTGGCGCCGGAGTTGCTGGGTGGGTACCTGCGGGATCTGCGCGCGCTCTACAACAAGTACGAGTACAACCCGGCTTTGTACGGACACTTCGGACAGGGGTGCATTCACTGCCGGGTGGATTTCGACGTGACGAGCGCGGCGGGGATTAAGAAATGGCGTTCCTTCATGGAAGAGGCGACGGATTTGTGCCGGAAGTATGACGGAAGCTGGAGCGGTGAGCATGGGGATGGGCAGGCGCGGGCTGAGTTCCTGGTGAAGATGTTCGGGAAGGAACTGATCGAGGCATTCCAGGAATACAAGTCGATCTGGGATCCGGCGTGGAAGATGAATCCGGGGAAGATTGTCGAGCCGAACCGGATGGATGAGGATCTGCGGCTGGGGGCGGACTACCATCCGTGGGAGCCGAAGACGCATTTCCAGTTTCCCGAGGACGGCGGCAGCTTTGCGCACGCGGCGATGCGCTGCGTGGGGATCGGGCTGTGCCGGCGGAAAGACGGAGAGCGCGCGGACAACGACACCATGTGTCCCAGCTTCATGGTGACGCACGAAGAGGAGCACACGACGCGCGGCCGGGCGCACCATTTGTGGGAGATGATGCACGGGGGCATCCTCGAGGATCGCTGGCGCGATGAGAGCGTGAAGGAATCGCTGGACCTTTGTTTATCGTGCAAGGGGTGCAAGGGCGATTGTCCGGTGAACGTGGACATCGCTACGTACAAGGCAGAGTTTCTTTCCCACTACTGGGAAGGTCGGATGCGGCCGCGGTATGCATTTGCGTTTGGGTGGATCGATCAGTGGGCGCGGCTGGCGTCGCTGTGGCCGGGGCTGGTGAATCTGGTGACGCAGACGCCGGGGCTGAGCGCGCTGGCAAAAGTGGCAGCGGGGATGCCGCAGGCGAGGACGATACCGGAGTTCGCACCGGAGACGTTTCGGAGCTGGTTCAGGGGACACGGGAAGAGGAAGCCGACGGGCGAGAGCCGGGGCAAGGTGATCCTGTGGGCGGACACCTTCAACAATTATTTCTTTCCGGAGACAGCGCAGTCGGCGGCGGAGGTGCTGGAGAGCGCGGGATTCGAAGTGAAGGTGCCGATGCAGCATTTGTGCTGCGGGCGTCCGCTGTACGACTACGGCTTTCTCGATATGGCGAAGGGATATTTGAAGAAGATTCTGCGGGTGCTGCG
>JBAUGH010000479.1:0-4595 GCA_049679565.1 Acidobacteriaceae bacterium | reverse complement strand
GCGGAGTGGTTCATCTGGCCGATCCCCGCCTTCATCTCGCCGCTCGCCTGCGTCTTCTACCCCCTGGCCACGCTGCCCCACTGGATGCAATGGCTTGCCCGCCTCATCCCGGCCAGTTATGTCTTCGAAGGCATGCGCCAGGTGCTGGCCCACCAGTCGGGCCGCGCACCGGAGGTGTCCGCCGCGCCGCTGGCGATCGGCGCCGCCCTCGCGGTCCTCTACTTGCTTGGCATGGCCCGCGCCTTCACCAGCGTCTACCGTCACGCGGTGCGGACGGGCCTGATCGCCCGCTACTCGGCCGAGACGGTCAGTTAGCTCCCTCGGCGCCGGGCCCTGCTCCCGGGAGGATGTCGTTCGCCGCACAAAAAAAATAACTGGACTGCGGCACCGCATTGATTCTGCTCGGATTGCTGGGTAATACCCTGCCGGTATTACCCTTCTTCCGACTTTGCCGCATCGCCATCGGACTCGGAAAGAGGCCCGACTCGCGGCAAAAGGAAAGGGCCGCTGGCGGCGGCCCTTTCCGAAGACACTTTTGCCTGTATTCAGGATCGCTCGCGGCGGAGCTTAAAGCAAGAAGAATGCGGCAGCCGCACGGTACGGAAGTAAGGTGGTGCGCCGACCCGCTTGTCCACCACCCGGAAACTCGCTCTCGTCCTCTCCGGTCCGGGCCGCCCAGGGTTCCTCCAGCGGACGGTGGCCGCTGGCGAAGCCGGGCTCCTGTACTCTGCAACTGCCATGCCCGAATCCCTGGAAACCGTCGCCTTCCGCATGAAGCTCTTCCCCGGCAAAGCGGCCGAGTACCGCCGCCGTCACGACCTCTTCTGGCCCGAACTCGTCGAAGCTCTGCACCAGGCCGGTGTGTCCGATTACCGCATCTTTCTCGACGAAGAAACTCTGTGCCTCTTCGCGATCCTGAAGCGCCGCCGCGATCACACCATGGACCACCTGCCGCAGACCGACGTTGTCCGACGCTGGTGGGCGATGATGGCCGACATCATGGAGACCAACCCGGACCAGTCGCCGGTCCAGCAGCCGCTGGCGCCGATGTTTTATATGGAGTGAGCCTGGAGTTCGAACTTCATTTGAACAACCTGACGGATTGAAGTGGTTGGAACAACAGCACCCGGGGGGGCTGAAGCCTGTTTGATTTTGCGTTTGTTACGGCACGACTGAAGTCCATGCCCTGACATAAAACCAAAACATTTCTTCCCGCGCTTCTCCCTATAATGAACAGGCGTGCCAGCCCGGCTCCCTGCGTCCGGAATCCGCCGCATTTCTGACAGGTGAGCCAGATTTGAAACCCGTAAAAAGAAATCGCTACGGCGCCAAGAAGACGAAGCGCAAAGTCGAGGCCAAGCGCAAAGCCATCCTCCGCGGACACGCTCCTGCGCCCGAAAACCAGGAAAAATCCAGCACCGCCCGATCGCGGGCAGAGGAGCGCCGACGCCCCCGGGCCGCCCGCCGGTCGAACACCGCATCCCGTCCATCGCCCCTGGCAGGCGACGTCCGCCGGCACCAGGTGGCCGCCCGACCCTCGGCAATTCCTCCCGAGGCGGGTTTCTTGCCGAAGGCAACAAGACCCGGGCAGCCTGCCGTGAGCTTGCCGAAGGGGCCAATCATCGCCATTGTCGGACGCCCCAACGTCGGCAAGTCCACCCTCTTCAACCGTCTCACCGGCAGCCGCCGCTCCATCGTCGGCGATGAGCCGGGGATTACCCGCGACCGCATCTACGGCAACGTGGAGTGGGCGGGCCGCACGGCGCGCATCATCGACACCGGCGGCATCGTTCCTGACGACCAGGCGCTGATCCCCGCCGAAATCTTCCGTCAGGCGCGCACCGCGCTCGACGAGGCCGACGCTATCGTGATGGTCGTCGACGGCCGCACCGAACTGGCCGCGCCCGACATCGATCTTGCTCGCCTGCTGCTGAAAACCGGCAAGCCCGTTTTCCTCGCGGTCAACAAAATCGACAGCGTATCGATGGACGCGGCCGCGGAAAACTTCCGCCGCCTCGGCATCCGCAACCTGCTCCCCATTTCCGCGGAACACGGCAATAACATCGGCGATCTGCTGGACGAAGTCTTCGCGGTGCTTCCCCCGGCTCCGGCAGAGTCGCAGACGGTCCCGGAGACGGAATTGCCGTCGCTGCGGGACAGCGAGGATTCAGCGCAGCCGCATCCGCCCGGGACAGCTCTCCCTGAATCAGCCGAAGGAGCCAGCCCCCACCGGACGCATGGCGCCTACGAGCAGCGCGAGACCGCCGTGGCGATCATCGGCCGTCCCAACGTCGGCAAATCCACCCTCCTGAACGCGCTGACCGGCAGCAGCCGGGCCATCGTCTCGCCGGTCGCCGGCACCACCCGGGATGCGGTCGACGAAGTCCTGCGCTATAAGGACCACGACCTTCGCCTGATCGACACGGCCGGGATTCGCCGCAAGGGCAAAACCCGTCTCATGGCCGAGAAGCTTTCCGTGGTCATGGCCCGCCGCCATCTCGAAGCCGCCGACGTCGCCCTGCTGGTCCTCGACGCCGCGGAAGGTGTCACTGCGTCCGACGCCACCATCGGCGGCTACGCGCACGAGAGCGGCCGCTCCGTGGTCATTGTGGTTAACAAGTGGGATCTCGTGACCACGCGTCGGACCGACGGCAAACCTCCGGCAGACAAAGACATCTTCGAGCGCCAGCTCCGGTCCGTCCTCAAATATCTCAGCTACGCGCCGGTGCTCTTCATCTCCGCCACCGAGGGCCGGAACACCTCGCGCGTCCTCGACACGGTGCTGCGGGTAGCCGCCGAGCGCCGCAAGCGCGTCTCCACCGGCCAGATGAACCGCTTTCTCGATCGCATCGATTTCCAACGCGCCAGCGTGCCTATGTCCAAGCGAGTCCGCATCTACTACATGACCCAGGCGGCGGTCGCGCCGCCCACTTTTGTGCTGTTTACCGATCGCGACGTGAAGCTGCATTTTTCCTTCGAGCGCTTTCTGGAAAACCAGATTCGTGCGGCCTTTGGTTTCGAAGGCTCACCGATCTGGTTCAAGGTCCGGGCGCGCAATCCCGGGGCAGAGGCCCGATAGCGGCCCGGTTTTCCACGCCATCCGCCCGCAGCATCTCTGCGAGAAATGGCAACGTCCGGGGCTCTGAGTGTATCGAACCAGATAGATGGCGGTAACGCTTCAATCCGAAGAAGGAGGATGGATGTCCAGAGTACGGACGAAGCCCACTGAATCGGCAACCAGGCGCGACTTCCGGGAAGGCAGAACGACGCGAGCCGAGATGCTTCCCATGAGGCCCCTGCTGGAATACAGACGTCTCGAAGGAGGCTTCCTGAAATGGCCGACCCTTTTTTATGGAGGCGAGACGACGGCGGGCGAATCGGCTTCCCGGTGAACGACTCCGTTGCAGAGCCGGCGGCTGGTCCGTCTAAACCGACCGGCGGCACTCTGGCGGACTCCCGAGGAAGCTTCGCACTCCTGACCCGACGAAGAAACCCGCCCACGGCCCGGCAGCCTGCATGGGCAGGCACGAGATCCGCATGGAAGCGGAAGCTCTCAGCCAAATTGACCGGATGAGGCAAGGCGTTCAAGGAATCGGGGCGAAATCGCAACGGGCTGTCCGGAAACGGACAGCCCGTTGCACGTTTGGCGTTCTTCCCTGCCACTCCGCGTTCCGACCGCTCCGGGCTGCCTGACCAGTGAACCGCGGCGGCTGCGTTTGCGTACCCTGAATCCGAGCGACAAATCGATTTTCCTGAAGCCGTCGGCTTTTTCCCGAATCCAAAAAGCCACCCGCTGTCAGAGATGATTTTTCGTAAGTCAGGCTCCGGGCCGTCCTGTATCCTTGTTGGTTCCGCACTCAATTTTTTAGGAAACGTGGCTCCTCCTGAGACCGCAACCTGAGGTCTGGTTTGTGAAAAAGCAGTCGGCTCTTTGGCTTTCGATTTTGACCCTGCTGGCTGCCGGCGTGGCCGGCTGCAGCAAAGCGCAGCCGCAAGGGCCGCCCGCCGGCGCCGGCATGCAGGCCCTTCCGGTGCAGACCATCACAGTCGCCGCCACGCCGGTGCCGCAGTCGGACACCTATGTGGCTACCATCAAGTCGCGCCGCTCGGCCACCATCGACCCGCAGGTGAGCGGCAATCTCACGCGCATTCTCGTACACTCCGGCGATCGGGTGGCCAGCGGCCAGATTCTGATGGAGGTCGATCCGACCAAGCAGGAGGCGACGGTTGCCGCCCAGGCGGCCACCGAGCAGCAAAAGCTCGCGGTGTATCAATACAACCAGTTGCAGGTCGCGCGCCAGCGCCAGCTCTTTGCCGACGGCATCATCAGCAAGGACACGCTCGACCAGGCCGAGCAGTCCTATGCCAACTCCAAAGCTGACTATGACTCCGCGGTCGCCTCGCGCAAGGAGCAGCAGCAGCAGCTGGGGTATTACCGCATCACCGCTCCGTTCGACGGCATCGTGGGCGACATCCCCGTCCACATCGGCGATTACGTCACCCCCAGCACCATGCTGACGACGGTCGATGAGAACAAGGATCTCGAAGCTTACATTTACGTTCCTACCGAGCGCGCCGCGCAGATCCGGCCGGGC
>JBAUGH010000478.1:0-4181 GCA_049679565.1 Acidobacteriaceae bacterium | reverse complement strand
ACCAGTCGCAGCCAGCCGCTCCTCCGAACGGCCAAGCCACCACGCCCGCGCCGCCCCATGGGTCTCAACCCGGGACCCAGCCGTCTCCCACCCAGGCGCCTTCACAGCCGCAGCAGCCGCAAAGCGGGATGAGTCCGCCATCGGCCCAGACTTCGGGAAACGGGACCTCGCCAAACCCCCAGACAAAGTCAGGAGCTGCGACGACAGATCCGCAGCGCTGAGGATGCAGCCTCAGGGTTGAACGGGAAGGACGGCGGGTCTGCCATAATAGTTCGCGGTCGAATGCTGGGAGGAAGCGATGCGGATGCGGTCAGGCAGTTTGTGTTTGATTTTCCTCACCTGTGCAGCGAGCGCCATAGCCCAGAAACCGCTCACAGTGCCGGCGGCCCCTGCTGAGAATCCTGCGACAGCGGCTACCGGCCCGGTTACCTTCGACGTCGTCGTCACGGATAAGGCAGGCCGTCCGATTCACGGCCTGCAGCAGTCGGATTTCACGCTCTTCGACGACAAGCAGCCGGCGGCGATTAAGAGCTTCGCGGCGCATGAGATCGCCAGTTCGCAAAATGACGAAGCCGTCTTTTTGATTCTGGACGACGTCAATGCAGGATTCGATGCGATCAGCCTGGAAAGAACGCAGGTCGAGAACTATCTGCGCAGCGACGGCGGCCGGCTTGCCGTTCCGGTCGGCATCTTTATCCTGACCGATGACGGACTGACGCAGATCACGAGCGTTTCCAGCGATGGGAATCAGTTGGCGAGCGTTCTGCATGCGAAAGACGGACAGCTCCATGACATCCAGCGGTCGGCGGGTTTTTGGGGAGCGACGGAGCGGCTGGACGTCTGTTTGCGATCGATGCAGCGGTTTGTCGCCTGGCTGGGGCAGCAGCCGGGCCGCAAACTGGCGGTGTGGATCAGCCCGGGATGGCCGATCTTCGACAACCCGAATGTGATGATCAGCTCGCAGGAACAGCGCCAGATCTTCAGCACGGTTGTGGGCCTCTCCGCCGCCATGCGGCAGGCCGATGTGACCTTGTATTCCATCGATCCGCTGGGGCCGCTCGACGCCGCCAGCACCCGGAGCTTCCTTTGGGAGAGCTTCACCAAGCCGGTCACGAAGCCGAACAAGGCGAATCCTGGAAACCTGGCGCTGCAGGTGATCGTGGATCACACCGGCGGAAAAGTGCTGATCGGGAGCAACGATCTCACCGGGGAAATCCGCAGGTGCGCACAGGACGCTCTGGAGTGGTATTCGCTGACCTTCGATCCGCAGGCCAGCGAAACGCCGGATACCTGGCATGACGTGCAGGTGAAAGTCGACCGGCCGGGCGTCGTCGTTCGCACCCGGAACGGATATTACGCAGAGCCCGCGGTTGCCAGCCACGGGCGATGAGAGAACACCGCCGCAGCGGAACAGCGGAGCGCGTTGCCATGCGACGGGCTGCCCATCAGCTCTACGATCGGCCGCTGATCTTCGAGGACCCGCTGGCGCTTCGGATTCTGAGCGAAGACGCTGCGGAGCGGGTTCGCAGCCAAAGCGAGGAAGAGACGCATACACCCTGGGCGCGCGGGTTTCGCGCCTTCATGGCGGCCCGCAGCCGGTTCGCGGAAGAGGAACTGGCGGCTTCGCACGGGCAGGGCGTTCGGCAATATGTTGTGCTGGGCGCCGGGCTGGATACGTTTGCCTGTCGGAATCCCTGGCCGGATCTGCGCGTGTTCGAGGTGGATCACCCGGCGACCCAGGCCTGGAAACGCGAACGCCTTGAGCAGGCCGGCATCGCCATTTCCGGCTCGCTGCGCTTTGCCCCCGTCGATTTTGAGCATGGAACCCTGGCCGCCGGCCTCGAAGCCGCAGGATTCCGCGCCGACCAGCCGGCGTTCTTCTCGTTGCTGGGAGTCGTGCCGTATCTCACCCGGGAGGCCGCTTTTGCGACTCTTTGCTTCATCGCGCGCCTGCCGATCGGCAGCGGGGTGGTTTTCGACTACTGCATTCCCCGCGAGCAGATGAACGAGGGGGCGCAGCGGGTTTTCGACGCCCTGGCCGAGCGGGTCGCCCGGGCGGGAGAGCCCTTTCAGCTCTTTCTCGATCCCGAGACGCTTTCCCACGAGCTGCAGACCCTGGGATTCACCCGGATCCACGACCTGGACGGGGCGGCGATCCGGGCGCGCTGGTTCGGCGCGGATGCTCAGCAGCCACCTCTGCATGGCGGTTCGGGGCGGCTGGTATCCGCGCGAGTGGGATGACTACATATTGGTGTGGCCGGCGCGCATCTCTTCGTTGAAGGTCGGACGCGTGACGGCGAGCGCGGCGTCGAGCCGGGCGCGGTACTCTGGAGCGTGTCCGAGCAGCGTGGGGGTGGGGGAAGCGTAGTCTCCCTCCAGCGAAAGCACGCCCTGCCCGGAAAGATCGACTGCCATCCTCGCCAGCTCTTCGGCGGTCGTGTTCAGGTACTGGGCGTCGCGCGGATCGGCAATCCATAACGGCTGATTGTTGCCCAGAACCCCTGAGAGCCAATACACCTTGAGCGCCAGGAAATCCATGCGGCTTTGGTCGTCTGTGTCGGTAAAGAAGAACTTCTTTTGCCAGCGGCTGTAATAACGCGTGGTCACCGGCACGGGCTGCCGGTTGCCGCTCTTCAGCATCTCTAACTGGCCGCGATCGAGCGTTTTGCGGATGGCATTATAGATAAACGTCTCCGCATACGGCTGTTCCGGTGCGGGAACGATCTCGGCGAAGGTGACGGTCATGCTGGCCGAAACCTGGGCATGCAGCGGGGAGCCGGTTCCATCTTCGAGCTGAACGGTGCCGTGCACGATGAAGGTGTCGGAGCCGGACGTAGACCGGTGAAAGGGCCAGCCGAAATGGCTGAAGCTTACGGGCAAACCGGCCAGGGTCACAGACACATCGGGACGCGGATTGCGGAGCCGCTGGGCGGCCTCGCGCAGGTGGCTGGTCATCTCCGGCAGCAAATCCGGCTTATGAAAGTCGAAGGCCTCGCTCAGCTCCAGCAGGAGCGATCGCTCCGCGGGCGCGTTGGCGGAAGCAGCCAGACGGAAGCGGGTGGTGGGATGGCCGTTGAAATCGGCACCGGTTTCGACCGAGACGACGGCGAGACCGGCTTCGCGGGCGGCGGTCTGGAGATTGGCGATAAGAGTGGTTTCGGCTGGAGCAGTCATGCTGGTTCAGTACTCGATTGTAGCGGTTCGATCCGCCGGGCGAAAGTTGGAGATGGCACGGTCCTCAGGAGTCAGGCCCGATGCCACCAGAGTGGCAGGCTCTGCGGTGAATCTGCCAGGTAGATTACCAGGAGGCGCTTTGGGAACCCAGATCGGTTACCGGGGCGCAACTTTTAAGCGATATTAACGTCTAGACAGAATCGGCTCGTCACCAAGGCAAGCAGGAGGTTTTGTGCACACCCTTCGTCGTGCCGCCATTGCGGCGTTCGCATCCGTTGAGTTATTGATTCTGCTGGCCGCATTAGCGAAACCGGCCTATGGGTATGTCGATCCGGGATCGGGTCTGCTGGCCGTGCAGGTGGGGGGTTCGATGCTGGCTGGCGGGCTCTTCATTCTGAGGTCCAAACTTCGGAAGCTTCTGCGGCTGTCGCCCAGTGAGCCGCCCCCCGAAACCAAAGAGACGGAAAACTCCGACACAGGAGCCTGATGGGTTTAGCCGAGCTGACGCTCGAGACCTTTCGTGACCCGGCCGGTTCGCTGCGGGTGGATGGCAATCGCGTGCTGCGGCGGGTGAACGCCGAAGCGGCAGGTGCGGCGCTTGCCTTTCTGCGTTCAGACCTGGCACACAAGTGGGTCGAGCAGGGACGTCTGATCGAGACGCGTTTCCCGGCAAGCGAAGATCGCGAACTGACGCTCGAACATCCGCGCATCTTCTTTCCTTCCTATCCGTGGGAATGGACGCCGGCGGCGTGGATCGCGGCGGCCGACCTGACCCTGGATTTCTGTGAAGCGCTGCTGGAACGAGGATGGATCCTGAAGGACGCGACGCCGCTCAACATTCTGTTCGAGGGCGCGCGCCCCGTCTTCGTCGACGTTCTTTCGGTGGAGGCGCACGATCCTGCCAGCCCGCTGTGGCTGGCCTACGGACAGTTTGTCAGGACATTCCTGCTGCCGCTGGCCGCCTATGCGTGGCTGGGATGGCCGCTGACGGCCACGATCTATAAGCG
>JBAUGH010000477.1:0-7130 GCA_049679565.1 Acidobacteriaceae bacterium | reverse complement strand
GCCTGCACTTCCACAACATTGCCGTCCTCCGTCATCACCAGGTTCATGTCCACTTCCGCCTGCGAGTCTTCCTCGTACGCCAGATCCAGCAGCACCGTGCCCTCCACGATGCCCACGCTGGTCGCTGCCACCAGCTGCCGCAGCGGCGACCCCTTCAGCGCTCCCGTCGCCACCATCCGGTTGAACGCAATCGCCAGAGCCGCGCACGCCCCGGTGATCGCCGCCGTCCGCGTCCCTCCGTCCGCCTGCAGAACGTCGCAGTCCAGCACCACCGTCCGCTCTCCCAGCGCCTTCATGTCCACCACCGCGCGCAGCGACCGCCCGATCAGCCGCTGGATCTCGTGCGTCCGGCCCCCAACCTTGCCCCGCTCCGCTTCCCGCGCCGTCCGCGTCAGCGTCGCTCGCGGCAGCATCCCGTATTCCGCCGTTACCCAGCCCCGCCCGCTGTTGCGCAGCCACGTCGGAACCCCCTGCTCCACCGTCGCGTTGCACAGCACCCGGGTGTGCCCCGCTTCGATCAGCACCGACCCTTCGGCCACCTGAACATACCCCGGCGTCAGCCGGACAAGCCGCAGCGCATCCCTGGCGCGCCCTTCGGCGCGAAAAAATGATTCGACCATCGGCTCATTGTAACGGTCGCATGAGGCCCAAAGAGTTTCACTTCGGTCCTCCGAACCAAAGCGGGAATCCGGTCCCGAAACCGGAATATCCCGCAACCCGCTCAGCCCGCACCGCTTCCACCCGCTTCCCCCGCTGACCCGTTCCGTTTTGGTCCCGCCAACCCGCCTCCGGCCGCTCCGGGAAATCCTCCTCGCAAGGAGCAACCGACCGCGAATGAAAGAGATCCCTCCGAAACCGCATTTGGCGCCTGACGTGTTCTATCTCGGAACAGTGGGAAACCGGGAGGGTCAGGGGAAGCGCCGCCGCCATCCAGAGTCGCGATCCAGAATCGCGATCGAGAGTTGCGATCCAGAATCGCGATTCAGAGTGCGGCCGCTTCCCTTCCCGGACCGATCGCCCCACAGACTGAGTTGCCCAGGAGACATCATGGAAGAGCCGATCGCGAACGTTGTCGAAACTGCGGAAACGCTGCCGGTGCCCCTGGCGGCGAGCCTCGCCCTGAATTCACCCGCCCTCAACGCACCCGCCCTGATTTCACCCGCCCTGAATTCACCCACCCTGATTTCAACGGGCCTGATTTCAACGGGCCTGATTTCACCCGCACTGAATTCGCCTGGAACCGACTCGCCCGTGACCGACTCGTCCCGAATCCGCCTGCGCGCCCCCGGTCCCACCGGGCCTGGCCTCCGCTCTGCGGGCGGCGACGCGCTCGCCCTCCGCGGCATGGCCCACGATGCCCGCAACCTGGTGACCGCTCTGCGCCTCTGCTCCGAGCTCATGGCCGGCCCCGGCGTGCTGGCCGAGCCCCATCGCCACTTTGCCACCGAAGTCCGCTCGATCGCCGATGCCTCGGATCGCCTCGTGCGGCGTCTCGCCGCCATGGCCCTGGCTGCCGCCCAGCGCCGCGATATCCGCCCCGACGTGCCCATTGTCGATCTGGCCGGGTCGGTCAGGCTGCTCAGCGGTCTGCTCTCCGCCATCGCCGGACCGTCGATCGGTGTCGAGATTGCCTGCCTGCCCTGCCGCGGAACCGTTCGCATGGGCGAGGAGAACCTCACCCGCGTTCTGCTGAACCTGGTCCGCAACGCCGCCGACGCCATGCCCGCAGGCGGCCATATTCGCATCACCGTGCAAAGAGGCGACGGCAGCAGCTTCTTCTGGACCCTGCACGAAAACGATGTCGCCAGCGGCACCGCCGACCTCTGGGACGACGCCGAGCCGGCCCGAACCGTGGTGCTCACCGTAGAGGATGACGGCCCCGGGATTCCCGCCGAGATCCTCGAGCGCGTCTTCGAGCCCGGCTTTTCCACCCGCCGCGACGGACGCCCCTGGCCGCAGTCGCCCCACCACGGTCTCGGCCTGAGCCTGGTTCGCTCCCTGGTCGAGGAAGCGGGGGGCACCGTGCGGGCGGCCGCTCCCGGACACCGGGGTACCCGGATTGAAATCCAGTTTCCCCTGACCAACGTAATGCAAACCTTACCTTCGGAACCTAACGCTCATGACGGAAGTTCTCCGGAATGATGCGAGGATGGGAACTACCCATGGAACCCGGCGCTGTTACCCACAACGTTCTTCCCCCTGCTCTTCTCGTGGAGTCCGCTCCCCTGCACGTGCTCGTCGCCGATGAGGATGCGGCCATCCGCCGCGCCTGCCTGGAGATCGTGCGCGGCGCCGGGATGGTGGCCCACGAGGATGATTTTCCCGAGCGCGCGCGAGGCCTCCTGCTGGCCCGGGGCGCGGACGTTCTGCTGGTCGACGAAACCATCGCCACCGGCAGAGGTTCGGACCTGCTCGACGAGCTCCGCGCCCTCCGGCCGAATCTCGCCGTGGTCTGGATGACATCGGCCTCCACCGTGCAGCGTGCGGTCGAGGCCCTCCGCTACGGCGCCAGCGACTATCTGGTGAAGCCCTTCACCGCCGAAGAACTAACCGCCGTGCTGCGCCGCCTGGGACGCCGCCGCTCTCTCGACTCCGCCAGCCGCGGCCTGCGCGAACGCCTCCGCGGCGGCCTCGGAATGGGCAACCTCCTCGGGCAAAGCCCGGAGATGGAAAAGCTGTTCCGCATCCTCGCCCGCGTCGCCCAGAGCGCCCACCCGGTGCTCATCCTCGGCGAAAGCGGCACCGGCAAAGAACTGGTCGCGCGCGCCATCCATGCCAACGGCCTCGGCGCCGGCCGGCCTTTCGTGCCCGTCGACTGCGGATCGCTCGCCCCCACCCTCATCGAAAGCGAGCTGTTCGGCCACGTCAAAGGCGCCTTCACCGGCGCCCACCGGCCCAACGACGGCCTGCTCGCCGCCGCCGGCAGCGGCACCGTGCTTCTCGACGAGATCGGAGAGCTGCCCCTCGACCTCCAGGCCAAACTGCTGCGCGCCCTGCAGGAAAAAGAAGTGCGCCCGCTCGGTGGCAGTCACGCCGTCCCCATCCGCGCCCGCATCCTCGCCGCCACCCACCAGGACCTCACCGCCATGGTCGAACAGGGCAGGTTCCGCCGCGATCTCTACTACCGGCTCAACGTGGTCAAGCTGACCCTCCCCCCGCTCCGCGAGCGCCACGAAGATATCCCCCTGCTGGCCGCCCATTTTCTCGAGCACAACAGCCGCGAGATGGGGCGCCCCTTCCGCCTGAGCGCGGAAACCCTCGCCTTTCTCGCCGAATACCCCTGGCCGGGGAACGTCCGCGAGCTCAAGAACGCCATCGATCGCGCCTGCAACCTGTCCTCCGGAGAAGTCATCGAGATGGCCGAGATGACCACCGTTATTCAGGACGCGTGGATGCAGTCCAGAATTCCCCGCCGCAAACCCGCCGAGGAAGGCGCTGCGGAGACTCCCCGGGTCATGACCCTCGCCGAGCGCGAGAAAGAAGCCATCCTCGCCACCCTCGACCAGGTCAAGGGCGACAAAATGCTCGCCGCCCGGCTCCTCGACATCGGCAAGACAACCTTGTACCGCAAGCTGAAAGAATACGGGGTGACCTTATGAGCGGCGCCGTGGCAGTCAATCCGGTAATGGACGCAATCGTTCCGCAACCGCGGACCGCGGTGCTGATTGTCACCGCCATGGAAGACATCGAGGCCACCGCCGCGGCCGTCGCCGGCCATCTGGGCCTCACGGTCGAGATCGCCGCCAGCCGATCCGCGGCCCTCCGTCTGCTCGAGCGCCGCGCCTACGCCGCGCTCGTGCTCGATCAGACCCTCGCCGACGCCGACGCCAAAGGCGCCGACCTGCTGTGCAAAAACGCCGGCCTCGCCATCCCTCTGCAGATGAATTTCGCCCTCGCCGGCAGCCCCCGCCTCGAACGCGAACTCCGCGCCGCCCTCGCCCGCCGCCAGCGCGAACAACAGCTCGCCGCCCTCGCCGCCACCGCCGAACTGGACGCCGAACTCAAAAATGCCGTCACCGGATTCCTCCTCGAATCCCGCCTCGCCCTCGCCGAAAAGGACCTGCCCCCCCGCATCGAAAGCCGCCTGCAGCGGCTGGCCGGCATCGCCGACCAGATGCGCGAACGGCTGGGCTGCGGCGATCGCCAAACTAACACAGTCGTACCATTGTAGATCGCAGATAAGTAACCTACTCTGAATCCAGAGTAACCACTGACACCCTCGCAAGTTCCCGGCGCCGGAGAAGATTCCACCGCTCCACTCCTCCGCTCCCAGTCCGTCTCGACGGCCCCGGTTTGAGGGGGTGCTTCGCTCGTAACACCAACGTCTCGGAGATCCCTCCCCCATGATTTTCGCCCGCTGCACCCTACTCGCCGCCCTCCTGTCCCTGAGCCTGCCCGCCGCTTTTGCCCAGACCGGCAGCTCTTCTCTGCTTTCCCCCTCCGCGCCCGGAGGCTACGCCAACGGCGTCACCCCCGTTTCCACCGGCCGCACCGGCCCCCTTTCCGGCCTCGGAATCGGCATCCAGGTCGGCGACCTCGGCGCTGGCGTCCAGCTCGCCACCCCGCTCTCCTCCCGTCTCAACCTGCGCGCCGGCGCCAACTTCCTCAACTACGCCGACACCGGCTCCACCAGCGGCGTTAATTACACCGCCAACCTCCGCTTCCGCTCCGTCGAAACCAGCGTGGACTGGTTTCCCTTCGGCCGCAGCTTCCACATCAGCCCCGGCGCGCTCGTCTATAACGGCAACCAGATCACCGGCAACGCCCTGATTCCCGCCGGCGACAGCTTCTCCATCAACGGAACCAGCTACGTCAGCGATCCTTCCGATCCGGTCTCCGGCACGGGCAACCTGCGCTTTCCCAAAGCCGCGCCCAAACTCACCGTCGGCTGGGGCAGCCTGTTGCCCCGCGCCGAGCACCGCGTCAGCGTCCCCTTCGACATAGGATTTGCCTATATGGGCGACCCGAAGACCGTCCTCAACTTCTCCGGCAGCGTCTGCGACAGCGGCATGCAGGGTTGCCAGTCCATTGCCACCGATCCCGACGCCCAGGCCAACGTCGCCGCCGAGCAGCAAAAGCTGCAAAAGGACGCGAACTACGCCCGCTTCTTCCCCCTCCTCTCGACCGGCTTCGCCTTCCGCTTCTGACCCAGGCAAGCGCCCATCGAGCCCAACAAAAAAGGGGCGCCCAGGCGCCCCTTTTCCTTTCTGCGGCCAGGATCAGCTGATCGGCTGCCCGTTCGCCGTCAGCTGCTGCAGTTGCTGCTGGTCGTACTGTTTCACGCTGTCCGGCAGCGGAGCGTAGTTCAGCGACTGTGCGGCTGCCTGGCCTTCCGTGATGATGTACTGCACGAACTGCTTGAGCGCCGTACGCTTCGCCACGTCCGTCCCGTCTTTGGGAATGATCAGGAACGTCAACCCCGAGATGGGATACGCGTCCGGCGCGCTGGCCGGCGGATTCACGATCGGCTTGCGAGGATCCTGCGCAAGCTGCGCCGAAAATGCCGCGATGTCCGCTGTCGTGCTGGCCGGTGACGGCTGCACGTACTGTCCGCCCTGGTTCTCAATCCCCGCCGTCGGCAGGTGGTTTTGCTGCGCATAGGCCAGTTCCACGTAGCCCAGAGCGCCCGGCGTGTTCTGCACATTGCTGGTCACGCCTTCGTTGCCCTTGCCCCCGATTCCCACCGGCCAGCTCACCGCCGTCCCCGCGCCCACCTTCTGCTGCCATTCCGGGCTCACCGCGGACAGATACTCCGTGAAAATCCCCGTCGTCCCACTGCCATCCGAACGATGCGAGATCACCACCGGAAGCTTCGGCAGCTTCACCCCCGGGTTGTCCTTCGCCAGCTCCGGATCCGTCCAGCTCTTGATCGTCCCCAGAAACATCTTCACCAGCGCATCCGCCGAGATGTGCAGCGGGTTGCTCAGCCCCGGCAGGTTGTAGGTGATGCACACCGGACCCGCGGTTTCCGGAATCTGCACCACCGGCGACATCGCCGCCAGCTGCGCATCCTTCAGCGCCACGTCCGACGCCCCGAAGTCCACTGTGCCCGCCTTCACCTGCTGGATCCCGCCCCCTGACCCGATCGACTGGTAGTTGATATGGATGTTGGGATGCGCCTGTGAATAGTCCGCCGTCCAGCGCGACATGGCTGGATTCACAAAGGTGCTGCCCGCTCCCGACAACGAAATGTTCTGGCTGGTGTTCGATGACTTGCAGGCGCTCAGAGCGCCCAGCACGGCGACCGCAAGCAGCGCGGCCCATCCTCGCTTCAACATGAATTTTCTCCCTTGCATGGGTTTGGTTTCGGTGGTGGGGGTTGCCACGGCTGGTTTCGCACCCCATTGTCGGCTTCGAATGTTACAGGGCGAAGAATGGACAACGCTCCGTCCCCGCTTCACGTCCCAATCAGTGAAGCAGCCCCGCGATCGAGAACGGTTTCGACCGCATCGAAAATGTACGCAGAACTGTTACGAGAGTGTTAACCCGGAGGATGCGATGGCGAAAACCCTCGAAGGAAAGAAAATTGCCATTCTGGCCACCGATGGATTCGAGCAGGTCGAGCTGACCCAGCCGAAGAAAGCGCTCGAAGACGCCGGCGCCCAAACCGTCGTGATTGCACCGCACAGCGGCGCCATCAAAGCCTGGAAGACCAATGACTGGGGCGATACCGTGAAGGTCGGCCAAACCCTCGACCAGGCGAAGGCCCAGGACTACGATGCCCTCCTGCTCCCCGGCGGCGTCATGAACCCGGATCGCCTCCGCATGGAGCCGAAAGCCGTTGCCTTCGTGAAGGATTTTGTGGCGACCGGACGCACCGTCGCCGCCATTTGCCACGGCCCCTGGACCCTCATCGAAGCCGGCGTCGTCCAGGGCAGAACCATGACCTCCTGGCCCTCCATCCGCACCGACCTGAAAAACGCCGGCGCCCATGTAGTCGACCAGGAAGTGGCCACCGACGGCCAGTTCATCACCAGCCGCAACCCCGACGACATTCCCGCCTTCAACCAGGCCATCGTCGAGGCGGTCAGCGGCCAGCGAAGCCGCAAAGAAAGCCAGCCGGAAACGCGAGCTGCCGAGACCCGCAAAGCATCGTAATCGCACGGCTCGCCAACAAAGAAGGTGCGCTC